>DCHW01000031.1:6284-38469 GCA_002314935.1 Clostridiales bacterium UBA1742
CATTATTTTTATTTTTTTATATATTCGTGATTATCTACATTCGTCTTTATCATTTTTTTTATGTGTTATTCCACCATTTTCACAATATATTTGTCTAAAAGATTTTGTCGGTTTTTTGGGTCTGTTTTGTGTTAAAAGTCTGCAAATTTCTTTCATTTCTTCTGGAGTGAATTCTTCTTTATCTTTATATTCTTTTGAAAAAATTTCAAATATTTCTCTTGGATTTACATATCTTGAACATACTGATATCATCATTCCTATTGCTTTTTCTCTTTCTATTGGTTTTGACATAATTATCATCCTTTCCAAATTTACATAAAACATTGTATAACTTTTCTATTAAATTGTCAACCATATTCTACACTAACTAAATACAATCCATGTGCAGGAAGGGTTTTGCCAGCTTTACTCCTATCTTTTGACTCTATAATATTCACTATATCTTCTGCATCAATTTTACCGAAGTCCTACATCTACAAGTGTTCCTGCAATTATTCTTACCATATTATATAAAAAACCATTTCCTGTTAATTTTATTTTTATTCTTTCATTTTCTTCTATTATTTCTCCTTTATATATTTCTCTTACACTGCTTTTACTACTTGTACCACTTGCTTTAAAACCTGCAAAATCATGTTCACCTTCAAAATATTTTATTGCTTTTTTCATTTTAGCTACATCTAATTTTATTGGTAAATGATACTCTAAATCCCTATAAATTGCAGTTCCAAATTTAGAATTATTAATTACATACATATATGTTTTTCTTTTGCAATTATATCTAGCATGAAATCGTTCCTCTACCTCTTCTGCATTTTTTATAACAATACTTTTCTTTAATTTAGAATTTAATGCATAAGGAATTTTCTCTATTTCTATATTACTATTTGTTTTAAAATTAGCTACTTGTCCAAGGCTATGTACTCCTGCATCTGTTCTCCCGAGAAGCATTTAAGCTAACTTCTTCACCAGTTATTTCTTTTATAGCATTTTCAATTTCACCCTGAATATTTAATTTGTTTGGCTGTTTTTGCCAACCATTAAATTTTTTTCCATCATATTCTATTGTTAATTTTATATTTCTCATATTAACTCCTGCAAATTATATTTTTAATATTATAGAATAAGACAGACCTTTTGTCTGCCCTATTTTTTCTTTATTGTTTCCTTTTTATCTTTTACTTCTTCACCAAATTTTTTTGTAATTATATTTTTTATTAAAATTTGTTTTAAAGCCTCTTCTTTTACATCCATAATTAAAGTACCATCTTTAGCAATAGAAATCTTGCCTGTTTCTTCTGAAACAACAACTACTATGCTATCAGATTCTTGACTCATTCCAACAGCTGATCTATGTCTAGTACCTAACCCCTTTGATATGTTTTTATCATTAGAAAGTGGTAACATACTTGCTGCAGAAGCAATTTTATTTTCGCTTATTATTACTGCTCCATCATGTAATGGGGTATTTTCCGTAAATATATTTACAAGTAATTGTGGTGATATTTCTGCATTCATAACTATTCCACTATCAATAATATCCTTTAGTTTAATATCTCTTTCTATTACAATTAAAGCCCCTGTTTTTGTTTGAGCAAGTTCCATTGTAGCAATCACTATTTTATATATATTTTCTTTTGTCCTTGCTGCTATATCTTTATCAAATCCTAAAAATTTAGAAATTTTTCCTGTTCCGAAGCTGTTCTAATCCTCTTCTTAACTCAGGCTGAAATAAGACAATTAATAAAATAACACCATAGGTCATAAAAGATGCCAATATACTATTTAATATATATAATCTTAATAATTCACTTAAAAAAGTAGCAACAAGTAAAAAAGCTATTCCCTTAATCAATTGCCATGATCTTGTTTTTTTTACAATTTGTATTAATTTTGCTATTAGAAAAAATACAACTGCAAGATCTATAATTAATAAAATTATATTTACTGGATTATTTTTTATATCTTCAATGTACTTTAATATTCCATCTTGATAAATATTAAAAATTGGTATTGAATTTGTCATTTGTTTATCTCCTTTTTATTTTGCAACTACGTAATAGATTAATGTTGCTGCTACAGATAAAACCATTGCTAAAGCTAAAATCAAAGCAATTATTCTAGTAACAGTTTTAAATTTATCTTCTTTTCTTTTTGCCATTTTAATGCTCACTCCTCTTTTGATTTTACATTTATTTAATATTATCACATTGATTTTTGTTTTTCAATGAATAAAAAACATTTTATTCATATTTTTATTATCCTCTTAATGTTATACCTAATATTTTTTCAGCATCAGCAATTATTTTATTAAATATACCTGTAACTTCATCATCAGTTAATGTTTTTTTACTATCACTAAATGTTAAAGAATATGCAATAGATTTTTTATTTGCCTCTATACGATTTCCTGTATAAACATCAAAAACTTCAATTGCTGTTAATAAATTTCCAGCAGATTTTTTTATTTGTTTTTCTATTGTTTGAGAATCAATATCTTTATCTACAACAAAAGCTAAATCCTTTTTAATACTTGGAAATTTAGAAATTTCTTTATACTTCATTTTCCCAACCATTTTTGCAAGTAATTTACTTAAATTTATTTCCATTACATATACATCCTCTTTTGTTTCTGATGGATGTAATTTTCCAATTATTCCAACTTGTTCTCCATTTACTATAACATAAGCAGTTTGACCTGGATGAAATTCTTTTGGTAATTCTTTATTTGCTACAAAGCTATATCTTCCATTGTATCCTAAATAATCTAATACTTCTTCTGCAATTCCCTTTAATATATAGAAATCAACATTTCTAGTATTTCCAACGCCTTCATAAAATTTACCAGACATAAGAACACACAATTTTTCTTCTTCTATATAATCTTCATTTATTTTTCCAAAACCTTTTCCAATTTCAAATATAGAAACGTCTTTATTATTTCTATCTGAATTATATTCAAAGATTTTTACTAAAGAAGGAATCATACTATATCTTAATGTATTCCTTTCCTCTGTTAATGGATCCAATAATTTAATTGCTTCAAAACTATCAAGTATATATTTATTAGCTTCTTTTTCATTTATTAAAACATATGACATTGTTTCATTTAAGCCTAAAGTAACCATTTTGTTTCTTATTTCTCTTATTGTTTTGTTATATGAGCCTGTTTTTATTGGTAATACTGGAAGTTTTCCTTCTATATTATCAACTCCATAAATCCTTCCAACTTCTTCTATTAAATCTTCTTTTATAGAAATATCTAATCTTCTTGTTGGAACTGTTACAGTAATTATTTCTCCATTTTCCACATATTTAAAATTTAATTTTCTAAATACATTTAAAATTTCTTCTTTTGATATTTCCATTCCTAATAAACCATTTATGTCTTTAAACTTTATATCAATTTTCTTTTCATTTTTATCAGACTTATCATAAATTACTGTTCCTTTGGCAATTTTTGCATCAGCATATTTTTCTAATAATACACAAGCTCTTTCTATTGCCATATATGTTCTATTTGGATCTAAACCTTTTTCAAATCTGTTACTAGCTTCACTTCTTAATATATTTTTAGAAGTACATCTTACTTTTACTCCATCAAAAATTGCAGATTCAATTATTATATTTTTAGTTGTTTCTTCTACTTCTGTTGAAAGTCCTCCCATAACACCAGCTAAACCAATTGCTTCTTTTCCATTTGAAATTACAATATCTTCTTTTGATAAAGTTCTTTCTATATTATCTAATGTTGTTAACTTTTCATTAGGCTCTGCCATTCTAACAACTATTCTTTCTCCAAGTCTATCACTATCATAGAAATGTAAAGGTTGACCAAGTTCTAGCATTACATAATTACTTATATCTACAACATTATTAATTGGTCTAATTCCACTACTAATAAGTCTATTTTTTATAAAATCTGGACTTTCCTTTATTGTAACATTTAATGCTTTTTTAGCTAAAAACAAATTACAATTATCAGTATTAATTTCTACTTTAAAACTATCATTAACATTTTCATCTGTTTCACTATGTTTTAAATCAACTTCTTTTACTGGCTTGTCATAAATTGCTCCTAATTCATAAGCCATTCCTAAAATACTTAACAAATCTCCTCTATTAGCTGTAAGTTCAAAATCCACAATCTCATCTGATAATCCCATATATTCTATTGGATTTTCACCCACTGGTGCATCTTCTGGAAGTTCATGTATTCCTGTTTTATCTATTTCAGGTACATATTTAGATTCCATTCCTAATTCTAATAAAGAACATAGCATTCCATTTGATTCTTCTCCTCTAATGCTTCCTTTTTTTATTGTAATTCCATCTGGAAGCTCTGCACCAACTTGTGCAAGAATAACTTTTAATCCTTTTCTTACATTTGGAGCACCACAAACAATATCTAATATTTCTTTTCCAATATTTACTTTACAAACATGTAAATGATCAGAATTAGGATGTTCTTTACATTCTATAACTTCTCCAATTATTAAATTTGTTGCATTAATAAGTTTACCTGCTGAATCATATTCATTTCCAACTTTAGTCATATCTTCAGCTAAAGTATTAATATCAACATCTATATCTACATAATCTTTAACAAAATTTTTACTTAATTTCATAAATTACTCCACATCCTTTCTGTCAAATTGTTTTAAAAATCTTACATCATTTGTATAAAAATATCTTATATCTGGTATTCCATATTTAAACATTGCAAGTCTATCTAGTCCAGTTCCAAAAGCAAAACCAGTATATTTTTCTGGATCATATCCATTTTCTTTTAAAACATTTGGATGAACCATACCTGAACCTAATATCTCTATCCAACCAGTTTGTTTACAAAGATTACATCCTTTACCACCACATTTAAAGCAACTTACATCAACTTCATAACTTGGTTCTGTAAAAGGAAAATAACTTGGTCTAAATCTTAAATTTGAATTTTTACCTAACATTTTTCTTACAAAAACCTCTAATGTTCCTTTTAAATCTGCTAAAGAAATATCTTTATCAATTACTAAACCTTCCACTTGACCAAATTGATGTGAATGTGTTGCATCATCATCTCTTCTATAAGTCTTTCCTGGACAAATAACTCTTATAGGAGTTTTTTCTTCATTTGCCATCATTACTCTAGCTTGAACAGCTGATGTTTGTGTTCTTAATAAATGTTCTGGATCAACATAAAAACTATCTTGCATATCTCTTGCAGGATGACCTTTAGGTAAATTTAATTTTTCAAAACAATATTCATCTGTTTCAAGTTCTGGACCATCTACAACATCATATCCCATAGATACAAATATATCTTCAACCTCTTCTATAATTCTATTAATTGGATGTTTACTTCCTCTCTTTATTTTAGTACTTGGAAGTGTAATATCTATTTTTTCTGATTCCAATTTTTTATTTAAAAGCTCTTCTTGTAAAGTTGCTTCTTTAATTTGAATTAAATTTTCTATATTATCCCTTACTTCATTAACTAACCCTCCAATAACAGGTCTTTCTTCTGGTGTTAAATCTTTCATTCCTCTTAAAACTGATGTTAATTCACCCTTTTTACCTAAATATTTAACTTTTACATCATTTAATTCTTGTAAGTTAGATATTTTTTCAATTTCTAAAAGAGCTGTTTCCTTAATTTTTGCAATTTGTTCCTTCATTTATATCATCCTTTCTTTTAAATATAAAAACACTTCTCACCCTATATAGGATGAGAAGTGTTTCCCACGGTACCACCTAATTTATTAATTAAATAATTAATCTCTTTTTTGCTTTATAACGTTAGCAAAACGCTTTTATCTACTATAATTTCAATAAAAGACCTAAAAAGTGAAATTTCGAATAAACATATATTAATAGGTTTTCAGCCTATGACCTATTTCTCTTTAAATATATTAATATCTATCCTACTTTGCTTTTATCAAACGGTTTTCCAAAAATCTGTATAATATAATATCACATTTTTTATATTCATTCAATAGTTAGGCAAAAAATTATGTTTAATTATTCTTCGGGCGATTAAAATCGCCCCTACATTTTTTCCTTTAAATTTAATCTCTTAGGTTGCCAAAATTCTACGTCCCCATTGGCATAAATTATTTTTATAGCATTGCAGCGCCTATTATTCCTGCATCGTTTTTTAATTCTGCAATAAGTACTTGAGGAATATTTTGTTTATTATATAAACCATCCATGTCTATTATCTTTTTATTTAATCTATCTAAAAAAATATTTTTATAATGTCCAAATCCTCCACCTATGCAAACAGCTTCTGGCTCAAATATATTAATTAAATTTATTATTCCTGTAGCAACATCTGTTATATAGTTCTCTATAATACTTTCTAATTCTTGGTTATTTTTATTTTTTTCAATAAATTCTTTAATCTGTTTTCCATCTGCACCTTGTAAATTAAATGTATCTCTTATTTTTTGTTTAAATGTATGCATTGAAGCATATGTTTCATAACATCCTTTTCTACCACAATTACATTGACTTCCATTTTCTTTTATAACAACATGTCCAACTTCAAATCCAGAAAATCTTTTTGGTTTTAAAAGTTTACCATCTAAAAAAGCAGCCCCTCCAACTCCAGTTCCTATAATTAAGAACAAACTATCTTTGTAATTTTTTAAACATCCCTGATCCATTTCGGCAACAGCAGCACATTTTGCATCATTTTCTAATTTTATTGGCACATTATAATATTTACTTAAAAAATTTTTAATATCCAAATTAAATACGCCCAAATTTTCTGCTTTTATAACTGTTCCTTCAGAAACTGTTCCAGGAAAAGCAATTCCTATGTTTTCAATTTGATTTATATTTAACCTAGAATCTCTAAGTATCTTATTTATCCCATCTAAAATAGTTTGCTCAACTATTTTAGACATATCTTTTTGTTTTATAGCATAATTTATTTCTTGCTTTTTTATCAATTTATTATTTTCAATAATTCCAAATCCTATATGGGTACCACCAACATCAATACCTATTTTCATAAATATTACTCCTTTTATACATCATATGCAGAGAACATCCAAGTTCCCATATATACTTGTATCATTGGTACCAATATAACAACTGTTACAAACACTAACATAATACCAACTATTATATATATTATTTGAGGTAAAACTTTTACTATTTTTTTCATTATGTTATCAATATCAATTTCCATAAAATCTAATAGTTTGTCCATCATTTCTGATAAATCTGTTTGCATACCAACTTTTAGCATTTCAGTTACCATTGGAGTAGAATATCCAGATTTTTCAAATGGCTCTACCCAAGATTGTCCAACTAAAATGTTGTTAATAGCAGATTCTATTAATGACATCATTACCAAATTATTTGTTGTATTTTTAGCTGTTTCTAAAGCATCTTGTATTCTAGTACCATTACGTATATTTAACAATAACGCTCTTATTAGCCTTGTAAAATCAATAGCATAAATTAAATTTCCAAATACCGGCATTTTATATTTAAATTGATGAAATTTAAATTTCCCCTCTGGAGTTGATATATACATATATAAGGCAACTACTGATACAATAATTACAAATGTTGGAATATACCAATATTTTGCTATTCCGATTTAATACTCCAGCAAACCATAAAGTTATTGCTGGAAGTTCTTCAGTTGATCCAGTACTTTCAAACACTCCTTGAAGTAAAGGAACACCTACTACTGTTCCTACAACAAGTAATAACAACAAAGCTACAAATTCTATTATGTTTGGTACTAATACACTTTTTATTTTCTTTTTTAATTCCATTGAATCTTCTAAATAATTTTTAGCCTCTTCTAATGCTTTAACTAAAGATCCAGATAATTCTCCAACTTTTATCATATTAATATAAATAGGTGAAAAAACATTAGAATAATATTCTAGAGTTGTATACATATTATCTCCAGCTTCAACTCCGAGTAAAACATCTTCTAATATCCCCTTCAAAGATGCATTGTCAGTGGTTTCAATTATTGTCGTTAAAGCATGTATATTGTTAAAATTTGCCTTTTTTAACAAATAAAAATTCTCTGTAAAAATTACTATATCTCTATCTGATATTTTTCCATTAACATTAGATGTTAATGCCTTTTTTAATTTTTTACCAAATGTCTCTGAATTTATATTTTTTTCAATTTCCTTATTCCTTACCGCTTTCAAAACACTATTACTAGTTTCAACATTCTTTTTTACTTTTTTTATAGCACTTTTGTTACGAATTTTTATTGGAATAACCTCTATAGGTAAAAGATTATTGTCTTTTAACTTGTTAAGTAAAGCATATTTATTAATTGCTTCTACTCTATTTCTAACTAAATCTCCACTTTTAGTTACTGCTTTATAAATATATAAAGGCATTCTTCATCCTCCACTTCTATATACTTAACTTTAATTTTTTTTAATTTTCATTTGCATAATTGTTCTATTTAAAATTTCAATATTTTTTTCTTCAATCTGGTCTTTTGCTTGTTGAAGTGTAATTTTATCATCAACAAATAATCTTGCAATTGCATTTATTAAGCTAATATTTCCTTTATCAATACCACTTTGTATTGCATCTTCCAGTTCTGATACAGAAAATTTTTCTTTTCTTATACATCCTGCAATAATGTTATCTACAACCATAACTTCTGGTAATAATACAAGTTTTCCATCTATACCTCTTAATAATCTTTGTGAAATAACTAATTTTAACAACGCAGATATTAAATATTTTATACTTGCTTGATCCCTTACTTCATAGAAGTTTATCATTCTGTCTATTGTTTCTGCACAAGATTTTGTATGCAACGTACCTATTACCAAATGTCCAGACTCAGCCATATCAATTGCTGCTTCCATAGTTTCTTTATCCCTAATCTCTCCTATTACTAATATATCACAGTCTTCTCTTAATGAGTTTTTAACACCATCCCTAAAATCTAAAACATCTCCATCCATGCCAACTTCTTTTTGAACAATAATAGATTTTTTACAAGTATGTTTAAATTCTATTGGTTTTTCTAATGTTAATATTTTTTTGTTTGTAGTTTCATTTATTTCATTTATTAAAGCATTTAATGTAGTTGTTTTTCCTGAGTTTGTTTTTCCAGTTACTAATATCAAACCTTGTGGTTGCATTGTCATTCTTCTAACAATATCAGGAACACCTAAATCATTAAAAGCAGGTAAACTGTTTTTTATAAGTCTCATTGTAAATGTAGGTGCTTCATCTGCAGAAGAAATATTAACCCTCAATCTTATTGTTTTATACTCATAAGCAGTATCAAGCTTTTTATACTTTTTATAAACTTCATCTTTACTAACACTACCTTTAAGAAAAAAATCATAAGCATCATAAAGATCAGTATCCTCTAAAACATCACAAATTTCTGATGGTACCAATTCCCTTGCAACTCTTAAAATTGGTTTTTGTCCTTTTATTAAATGTATATCTGATGCATCTCTTTCTATAGCCTCATCCAATAATTTATCTATACTTAACATATTAATATCTCCCT
Organism: Clostridiales bacterium UBA1742; assembly: GCA_002314935.1. Classification (GTDB taxonomy): domain Bacteria; phylum Bacillota; class Clostridia; order TANB77; family CAG-508; genus CAG-452. Next base: position 15,808 of record DCHW01000031.1, read on the forward strand.
TATACTATAATACTAATTTTCTATCAATTTCCTCTAAAGTTGTTATTCCGTCTAATACTTTATTTATTCCATCAATTACTAAAGGTCTATATCCTTCTTTAAATGCAACTTCCTTAATTTCCATGGTTGATCCATCTTTAGCAACTATCTCTTTTAAATCATCAGTCATTGGTAATATTTCAAAAATTCCTATTCTCTCTAAATACCCTGTACCATTACATTCTTTACAACCAGCAGCCTGATATGTATGTTTTCCTTTCAAATCAAATTCAACACCATACTTATTTCCAATTTTAGTAATTATTTCAATTTCTTCTGGAGTAAATTCTCTTTCTTTTGCACAATGTTTGCACAATTTTCTTACTAATCTTTGAGAAACTGCTGTTCCTAAAGTACTAGAAATATCATAATTTGATAATCCCATTTTCCTTAATCTTGTTATAACCTCTATACTATCCAATGTGTGGATTGTAGACAAAACATAATGTCCTGTTTGTCCAGCTCTAACAGCTATTTCAGCAGTTTCTTTATCTCTTATCTCTCCAACCAAAATAATATCAGGATCTTGTCTTAAAACTGTTCTTAATGAATCAGAAAATCTTAATTTTTCTGTAATTTCTATTTGATTTAAACCAGGTATTCTAATTTCAACTGGGTCCTCTATAGTAGTAATATTTATTTCTGGTTTATTTAAATAATCTATTATACTATACAAAGTAGTTGTTTTTCCTTCACCTGTTGGTGCTGCAATAACTGTTATACTATTTCTTTTATCAAAACTTTTCTTTAATTCTTTTTCATTTGCTGTAAGTCCTAAATCATCAAACCCTTTAATATTCATATTTTTCTTTAATAATCTTAAAACAAATTTTTCTCCATATATGTTTTCCTGTGAAGATACACGAATATTATAATCTGGATAAAGCAATATTCTACCATCTTGAGATTGTGTTTTTTCTTGAAACATATTTGATATTGCTTTTAATCTACCAATAATTTGTGTTTGTTTATTTTTAGGTATTTTTGTTTCACTAACAAGTCTACCATCTATTCTATATCTTACTCTAATTGTATCTTCCATTGGCTCTATATGAATATCACTTGCTCTCTTTTTAATTCCCGTTTTTATAACACTATCTACTATTCCAGTTACATCAGCTGTTGAATCTATTTTTTCTGAATCAGTTGAATTGTATGAATCTAAAATATTATTTATATTTTTTTCAAAAGTAATGTACTTCTCCATTATTAATCCTTTATTTAAAAGAATTAATCTAATTGTATCTGTAGACTTTTTATTTAAAGTATCTGAAAAACATACCTTTATTCTGTTACCACTTATTTCAAATGGAATTGCTTTGTTTTTTCTTGCAATATCAATTGAAATATAATCTGTTATATTTAAAGCTACATCAGCTTGAGTAAGAACTATTGCACGTTCATCTAATATATCTCCTAATGCCTCTATTAGTGAATATTCATTACACAAATTTAATATACTTAATATTTCTGTAATTTTTTTATCTGGATTTTCTTTTTGATATTCAAGAGCTTTAAGAATATCATTTTCTGTTATTAATCCTCTTCTTACAAGTTCAATTCCTATAGGTCCTTTTCCCATTATTCATGCCTCCTATTAATTATTTATAAACTACTTAAATATTTATATTCATAAACATCATTTAATTTTTCTAACCTAACTTCATTAACCGTAATCCATTTATTATCTACTTTTGTATAAGTATCCTCTATACTTTCTAAAGTTTTAAAATTTGTTGTACTATCAATTTTAACATAACTATCTGTTGTTCCATATAAAAATTTAATGTCATCATTTAAATATGCATACCTTGGAACCCAAATATAAATTTCTCCATTTTCTTTAACTGGTAATATATTATCTCCAACTTGTAATTCATCATTTTCTATAACAAAAACTGCTGCCCATGTTCCATTTTCATAATTATACCAATTAGTATCATTTTCATTTGCAATAATCCAACTTCCATTATAATATTTTATTGGATATGCCTTTTCATTAGTTCCTAAATTTAACAAGTTAAATTTAGGACTATTTGGAATCTCTAAATTTTCTCTTTTCTTTATTGTACTCATTGTAATTGTTTGATCTTTGCCACCCAAAACATATGACACTGAAACATTTATTTCTTTTACCAAATCTAATTTTGACGGATCCTCATCTGTAATAGATTTTATATCAAAATCAATTTTATATCCCTTTTTATTCCATAAATCACCTGGGTTAACCATAATATTACCTTTAGTAGATAATGTACTACAATAATTAGTAATATTAGTCCCATCAACATCATCATAATATAACTCATCAATATATTCAAAAATATCTGTTATGTAATTTGTTGCAACAGACATTCTTTTTAATGATGAAATTGACATATATATATTATAGCTTAATGTTAATATTAAACCTGAAAATAAAGCAATTATCATTACTGAAAACAATGCTTCTGAAACAAACACACCTTTTTGCGATTTTAAATCTATTTTCATCTTTTCCCTCTATATTATAATATTTTTTATTAGTAGTATTATTAAAAATATTAAGCACATATAATATCCAATACAAATGTTATTTTTTTCATTGCCCTTAAATATCATTTGCTTTATTGCAATTATTAACAACATTAAAATTATACTTATAATTACTGCTAATTCATTTATTGCACATACTAAATACATACATAAAGTTAATATTGCTATTGGATAACTTTCTGTTTTATTATTTTTATTATATATGCTTTGAATTATTAATAAAACAAGCATAATAATAAAATATATTACATATTTATATATATTAATATTTAGTACATATAAATATATTATATACATAGCATTTAGTATTAAACCAAACACAAGAACTGGTTTTGAAATAGAATGTTTTTCTTTATCAATTCCAGCAATTATAAACAAAGTAGAAATAAAAAGCAAACCATATACTAAAAAAACTAACTTTGTTAATTGAAAATTAAATATATTAAGTCTTAACTCTAATGCATATAATAAAAAAGCAAGACCTGAAAGAAGCTCCAATATTAAGTATCTTGGCCTAATTTTCTTCTTACAATATCTACATTTTCCACCTAAAAAAATGTAACTTAAAACCGGAATTAAATCTAAAAATTCTAATCTATGATTACAATTTGGGCAAAAAGATCTTTTATATGTTATATTTTCTTTTAATGGAATTCTATATACAGCAAGTGTAAAAAAACTTCCAAAAACTGTTCCTATTATAAATATTACTGCATATATTAGTATTTCCATTTTTTCTCCTTTGCTTAATAGAATATTTGGCATAAACATTATGCATAATGCTTATGCCAAAATATAAATTTTATTTGTTAATTAATTTTTTGGTTCTACATCTGTAACTGTTCCACTTTCTAATACATACCATGTTGTTCCACTCTTTTTACCTTTTACAGAAAAGTATTTTCCAGTTGTTATATTGTCAGTATTTACATCTTCCCATTTTGTTTCATCTGAGAATTTGTAATTTGCATTTGTTGTAGTAATATTGTTAACTGTATCTTTATTTTTTTCAACTGCAATAGTTAAATCAACTGTATTTGTAACTCCGTCATAAGTACCTAAAACAATACTTGTTAATTCCTCTCTTTCAGCTTCTTTCTTTGTATCATCTCCTGCTGTTTTAGCCTTTGTAAATAATCCACCATCCATTGCTATTGTTACAGTAACTGCAACTAAAATTAACATAACGATGATTGTAATAACAAGAGCGATTAATGTTATACCTTTTTGATTTTTCATCTTTTGTTCACCTCCACCTTTTTATATATTTTTATATATTTAAATTAATATATAACAAAATTAAATTTTAACTTTTACCTGTTGTATTAAAAAAAGTACCTGTTGTATTTGAATTTTCAGCTTGACTATTATTTGATGTGCTACTACTTGGTGTAGTTGTATTTGTTGCATTTGTATTTTCATTATCTGCATTGCTTGTTGACTTATATGATGTAAAAGGCTGTTTTTTTCCTTTATCATAACTATCATTAATTTCATATACACTTAAACTTGAACTATCTATTGTATACGTTTTTATTATGTTTTGACTTTCAATTGATACCTTTTGACCAATTTCATTTTTTACTTCTTCTGGTAATTCATAAGCTTGTAGTTTTGCAGGTACAGTTACAGTTCCTGGATCATAATCACTTAAAAATATCCATAATACAAGAGTTATTGCAACTAATAACAATAAAATAATTGCTATTTCTTTTAAAATATTTTTGGCCATATATTATTATCCTCCCATATTAATCTAATTCTATTGCTACATCCTCAACATTAAAAGTTGCTTGTAGCTTTGAACCATCTCCTGATGATGTAAGAGTGCTTGTGGCAGATTTTGTTGATGATTTTGTTTTACTATTTGAATTTTCAGTTGATTCTGTATTAGTTGAATCAGCACTTTGATTTTCTGTTGTACTTGTTTTTGAAGATGTTGTAGATCCATCTCCTGAAGTAGATGCCATATTAAAATTTGCAATTTTAAAATTAAGGTCATCATCATTTTCTATATCATAAATAAAACTTATAATTGCTGTATAGCTTCCAACTATGCTAAAGTTTAAATTATATATATTTGTATCACTTCCGTTTTTTATATCCATTGTAAGTGTTATACCTTCTTTTGTAGCATAATTACCAATTTTAGTCCATAAAAATTCTACTTTATATTTTGTAATTTGAGTTGTACCAATTAATTCTATATTAGGCACACTTGCCACTGTAGCTTCATATTTTTCCTTTGTTGTAGTTAAACTTTTTATTGCTGTTGTTAATTCCTCTAATTTTGATGGATATGTCTTTTTAACTAATTCTTTTGACATTTCTAAATTACTATTTAAATCTGAACTTTTTTGTTTTATTTCGCTAATACCATCTAAATTTATAAACCCAAGATGTATTCCTTTTATTAAAGTAAACGAACATAAAACTAATAGTAATACACATATACTTCCTATTAAAATTTTCTTCACTATATTACTCCTTTAATATGGTAATTTCCCTGTAATTGTTACCTTAATAACTCCACCCTCTTTTGTGCCAGAAGTAGAAGTTATATCAGTTAAAATTCCTGCATTTTTAAGAGCAGCCTTTAAATATCCTAATTGTTGGTACTGTTCTGCTTGTGCAGTTATTGTTATATTTTCTCCTGAATTTGCAATTGTTAATATTTGAACATTTTTTGGCATGTCAGACATTAACTGTGTTAAAAAATTTGGTATTGCATTTTTACTAACATATGATTCGGTCGTTGTTTGGTTAGATTCTTCTATTTGTTTCATTACTTCTTCATATTGACTGGTTTTATTATTTACAGAAGATATATATCCACTAATAGTTGAAATTTTATTATTTGTATCATTTAACAAATCCTGCATTTGTAATTGCTTATTATTTATAGCATTTACGACCATTTTTTCTCCAATTACATAAACAATAAATAACATTAGTAATCCGCTACCAACCCTAATTAAATTTTTTTCTATATTATCTAAAGGTTCTCCAAAATCAAATTTAATTATAGGTTTAATATTTATTGATTTGCTTTTTTTATTAATTGTCTTGTTTTTTTCTTCTTTTACCTTTGTTTTCTTTTCCCCTGCCCCTGTTGAAAATACATTTAATAGAGCTTCTGATGCGCTTGGCTTTTTAAAATTTATCCCCTTAATTTCATTCATTAATGGCTGTAAAGCCAATGATATAGCAGAATTTACTTCTATATAATCCTTTACATTTATTTTTAAATTAGATTTGTTTGCAAAATAAGGTGCAAGAATCTCGCAACTTTTACCAACAAAATTTTCTTGAAAATATAAATCAATATTATTTATTGCAGTAGCTAATCCCGTTAAATAAATATTATCTATTTCAATTTCATTTGCTTCAAAAATTTCCTTTGTTTTTTCAACAATATTAAACAAAGTTGGCATAATATCATCCATATGATCATTTTCTTCTATTTGAAGATTTTGATTTCCCAAAGTATATATTGTACTGTTTTTGCAAATTTCATAAGATTTTTGATAAGAGTTTTCTCTGGTATTTATAATATTTAAAATTTCTCTCATTCCTAATTCTATTTGATCTACTCTATTTATTTTTCCATTAACAATAGTTGTAACAGTAGTTCTATCTTCAATGTTTATAATAGCAGTATTTGATGAATTTGAAAATTTAAAAAGATTTGCAATTGTAAATGGCACTGGATAAACTCCATCTAATCTGTATCCTGAAGTTGCTTGAGCTTTTGCAAGAATAGACGATTTGTTGCAATATGAATATAATATTGTAACTTTATCCTTATCGTTTAAATTCTCAGTTTCTAAATATCTCATTGTGGTTGCACTTTTGTTTTTCTCAGTTTGATCACAAAACATTTCAAATTCTGTGTTTATTGCTTTATTAAAAAATTTTTTATTTAATAAATTAAATAAATCTGATGTTGTATAATTTTCTCCAGAAATATTTATACTAATTGGTGTTTTAAAACTGTATGTTTCGTTTATAATTTGAGCAAGAGTTTCTTCCAAACTATCATCAAAAAATTTAAGTCCATATGATTCTACTTTTGTATCTTCACGTTCTTTCGAAACTTTTGCATATTTAATTAAATTATCTTCGACATAAATCCCTAAACAGCTTGGCATTTTCTCTCCTTTTTTTATTATTATTTACATTTTTCATTTGTATTATAACATGTTTTTATATTTAATAATAAATTACATTTTTATTCAACTTTTTAACATATTAATTTTATATCAAAACAGCTTAAAGTCAATATTATTAAAGCAAATGTAATATAATTGTAATGTAATTGTAATATTTGTTTTATACATATTTTTTTGTTTATTGTAAACACTAATTTTATTCTATTTTAAACGGAGGTTTAACTTTTATGAATATAAAAAAACATATGACATTAACTGGTATTTCTAATATTTCTTGGAAGGATGCTATATCCAAAACAATTATAGAAGCTTCCAAAAGTATTAGCTGTATTTCTGAAATCAAAATTTTAGAACAATTTGCAAAAATAGATAACAATAAAATTATTGAATATTATGCAGTTGTAGACTTAACAATTAATGTTAATATTCCGAAAGAATAAGATTGGAGGTTTTAAATTATGGAAAAAAAAATCACAACTCAACAAGAATATCAAAACTATGTTAATAAAAAATCACCCAATTCACCTATTTTAAAAAATTGTATTAATAGTTTTTGTGTAGGTGGATTAATCTGTACTATCGGTCAATTTATTTTTGAATATTGTAAATACAAAGGTTTTAACGACGACATAAGCGGAACAGTTGTTTCTATATCGCTAATATTTTTAAGCGCACTTTTAACCGCCCTTAATATTTTTAATAAAATCGGAAAGTTTGCTGGCGCAGGTTCTCTTATTCCGATTACAGGTTTTGCCAATTCAATTGTATCCCCAGCAATGGAATACAAATCAGAAGGATACGTAATGGGTGTTGGCGCAAAAATGTTTACAGTTGCCGGCCCTGTTCTTGTATTTGGTATTTCAGCAGCCGTATTAGTCGGTATTGTTTATTTGATTTTTAATCCACAAACTATTACTTTAGTTTAATTTTTATACTTTCTAAATAATATATTTTATATTTAATTTTCTAAATTTAAGGAGGTTTTATGAAAAAAGTCGGTAACCAAACTATAATGTTTGATAATTCTATTTCAATTTTAGAAACAGCATCTATAGTCGGTCCTAAAGAAAGCAATGGACCATTAGCAAAATATTTTGATAAATGTTTAGAAGATGAATTTTGGGGTGAAGATAGCTGGGAAAAAGCAGAAAGCAAAATAATTAAAGAAACAGTAAATTTAAGTATTACTAAATCAAATTTATCTGCAGACGCAATAGACTACTGCTTTGCTGGCGACCTACTAAATCAATGTATTTCTTCTAGTTTCGGATTAAGAGATTTACCAATTCCCTTTTTTGGGATATTTGGAGCATGTTCTACGTTTGTAGAAGCATTAAGTTTAGGTTCTGTATTTATTGATGGTGGAGCAGCAACCAATATCATTTGTGCAGCTTCAAGTCACTTTTGCAGTGCTGAAAAACAATTTAGATTTCCTTTGGAATTAGGTAATCAAAGACCACCAACATCCCAATGGACTGTTACTGGTAGTGGTTCGGCAGTTATTTCTACAAACGGAAACGGCCCATTTATTACCAGTATTACAACAGGCCAAATTATTGATATGGGAATTAAAGATGCCAATAATATGGGAGCAGCAATGGCCCCAGCTTTTGTAAATACTTTAGTCTCACACTTTAAAGATACTGGTAGAGCTCCAAATTACTATGATGGAATTTTTAGTGGAGATTTAGGTTGTATAGGTAAAGAAATTTCTGTAGAAATGGCTCTTGCTGAGGGGTATGATATAAAAAATAATTATAATGATTGTGGGGTTTTAATTTTTGATAAAGAAAAACAAGATACTCACAGTGGAGGTTCAGGGTGTGCTTGCTTACGGAACAGTATTTTCCGGCTTTTTATTTAATCAATTAAAACAAAAAAAATTAAAAAAAATTCTTCTTGTTGCAACAGGTGCATTAACAAATTCTACATCTTCTCAGCAAGGAGAATCTATTCCAGGTATTGCCCATGCAATTTCAATTGAAATATAAAAGGAGGAATATTTATGACTGATTTTTTTTATAATATAAATTGGATGACTATTTTAAGATGTTTTATTGTTGGTGGATTATTTTGCGTAATTGGACAAATTTTAATAGACAAAACCAAACTTACTCCTGCAAGAATTTTAGTAATATATGTTACAACAGGTGTATTGTTACGGTGGTATAGGAATTTATAGATATATTGTTGATTTTGCAGGTTGTGGTGCAACAGTTCCATTAGCAGGTTTTGGTAATCTATTAGCTAAAGGAACTATACAAAAAGTTCAAGAAAACGGATTAATTGGAGCTTTTACCGGTGGAACAGTTGCAGCTGCTGGTGGAATTGCAGCTGCTGTATTTTTTGGATATATTGCCTCTCTTATTTCAAAACCCAAAATAAAAAAGCAATAAAAAAGTGGCAAAATGAAGTGAACTCCAAAAAGTTCACTTCAAAAAGCCACTTTTTTATTATCTTAATAAGTTTCCTATTTGGCCTAAATCCAAAGTACTTCCGCCAAGTCTTTCATTGTTTTTTCCATCTATCTCTGATCTAGATAATCCATGTCTATGTTGAATAAACTTATCATTCTCTATCACATTAGTTTTTTCCTTTTTAGTTTCATTCTCATAATTATGTCTTGCATTTTTATTTCTATATTTACCATATATTATAAAATAGTATATAATACCTGCAAGCCAAAGAGGCCAAAACGCATTATCTTCATTGGTTTTAATAAACAACGAAGCAATAAAACCTATAAGTTCAACTATTGCAGCAGCTCCAATAAGTTTTGGCATATGTATTGGAATACTTCCCATTGTTTCTTTTGTACGAGCATTAACTGCAACATAATGTAATAAGTTTTTTCCATTTTTCTTTTTTTCTTGATAGCTATATAACCAAACAGGTAAATATGCAGATTTCCATTGTTGTCCTTTTATAGTTAGCTCTTCGTTTCTCCAGCATACACCTCTATCATAGAATTTTAAAGTATCATTTATTGCATATCTAGCAATATCTTTAGCTTGTTCCTTAACTATTGGCTTTAGTTCATCAATATTTATATCTCTTTTTTCTGATGAAAAACCTCTTAAATAATTAGAATCCCATTTTACGCAATTTTCTATATCAAATGGCATTATAGAATTTATAATATTATTAGTTTTTGTAGAATCATCTTTAGATAATCTCTCTTTACTTGATTCTACTGTTAATCCATTTATAGTTAAATCAAAGTCTCTTTCAACAGCATATACATCAGCATCATATCTTGTTTCTGAATTATCGCCTCTTTTTACTGTATATCTTCTAGTTTCATGTTCTCCTTCACCAGTAAAATTTGCATGTGAATTTATATCGACTACCATATATGGAAAATAAAAGCCCATGATATTATCTGTAGTAAATTCTTCTTTAAATTTTGGATTTGCAAAAAATTTTCTTTTTCCAACAAACTCCTCAATTTGTGTTTGTGCTTCTTTTTTTGTAAGTTTAAAAGGAAGTGTCATATCTGGTACAGCACCATTTGGCACTTGTTGATTAATAGATAACATATTTCTACACCAATGGCATCTTGCTTGGGTTGATTCACTAGCATCTATTACAACTTCAGCACCACAACTTGTACATTTTAAAGTTACAATATTACCGGCATTTTCATCTATATCTTGGGTTCCAGAAGTTATTATTTCTCCCTCTAAATTACTTATATCTGTTTCCATTTCATCAAATTTTTCTGGTTCAAATTCATGTCTACAAAAATTACATCTAAGTAAACCAGTTTTTAAATTTGTTGATATATCTGTTGCTCCACATTTTGGACATTTAGTCTGACCATTTATAGCATCTTTATCTGTTTCAACAACTTTAGGTTCAACTTCTGAATTTTTATCCATTATCTACACCCCCAAAAGTTTTTCTTTGGCTTTATCAAATTCTTCTTGAGATATAACTCCATCATCTAATAATTTTTTTAATTTTGCAAGTTTTTCGTATGGATCTTCTTGAGGCGCTTGAGCTTGTTGTACTGGTTGTTGTGTAGCTCCCATTACGCTACCAGCAGCATTCATGCCCATTCCCATAAATGCCATTCCAGCTCCTCCTCCATTTTCTCCAGCTGCTTGCATACCACGAGCAATTGATTGTTGCATAAAAGAATTTCCTCTTGCTCCTGATAAAGCATCTGCTTTTTTTACATCGCTTAATGTTTGTTTTGTATCTTCGTCATATTCAATTGCTTGAATTGCTACTTTAACAATTTCTAATCCACGATCTGTTTTCCATTGATATGCCTCTTCTACTGCTTGAGATAAACTTTGAGCAAATCCAATTTGATCTCCTTGTATTTTTGTAATTCTGTTTCCTTTGTTTGGATCATTTGTATAATTTGAAAATGCTGCAGACAAACTACCTACAACCTCATTAAATAATTGTGCTCCAGCATCATTTTCCATATCAGCAAAATCAAAATTTTCTCCATCTGCTTGTAAATACATAGCTGGTACATAATTTTTTATAAATAACAATGGATCAACTATTTTTAATGTATATGTTCCTCTTGTCATTGCTCCAACTTGTGTATTTAAAAAGGCATCATCCCAATATATTTCTGACTGTGTTCCAAATCTATTATTTGGTATCTCTTTTAAATTTACATAGAAAGCTAATTGTTGAGAAGCTGGTTGACCACCATATTTAAATCTTTCCCATGATTGACCAAAAGTTGATGAAAAGAATCCATCACCAGCAAACATAGATTTTGAATTTGAATCTTCAGATGTAAAAGTATATCCACCTGGTTCTGCAATACATCCTGTAATTGCTCCATCTTGCATAGTAATTAATGCTGTTCCTTCTGGTACTACTATTTTACTACCATTTGTTATAATATTTTCTGATCCTTTTGTATTAGATCCTCTTCCTGCATTTGTGCCTTGTGGTACTGCTTTAAAAACAGCTGTAGTTGCACTTACTCCAGTTTCTGGTACATAATAATCTTTCCATTGATCTGCAAAAGCACCTCCTAATGCACCTGTAAAAGCCTTAATAAATCCCATAATTATTCCTCCTAATATTATTTTATTTATAAGATATTATTTTTATATCATTATTTTTTTTCTTTGTAAAGTTTTTTCAAAAAAATTTGGGATTAACTTGTGATAATGTCACCCCATAAAGTAAAAAATTAAAAACAGCATATTACTTATGCTGTTTATCTATTATCTTTTAAATATTTGATTAACATATTAATTAATTCCTTTTCTTTTAATGTTAAATCTTGAAAATTTTTATAAATCTTTTCATCTAGAATTTCGTTTTTATTTTGAAGTAACTCATAGAAAATGTCATCCATAGTTATATCCAGCAAATTACACATGTTTAATAATGTTTCTACACTTCCTACGCTTCTACCATTTTCTATATTTCTAACAATATCAGGTGATTTATCTATTTTTTCTGCCACATACTCTTGAGTATAATTTTTATTGTTTCTAGCTTCCTTTATTTTTCTACCAATAACTTTTAAAATATCTCTATTTTTTATTGTCAACAAACTCACCCTTTTCACTCTTCAACTACATAAAGTATATCATTGTAAAATTTCTCGAAAAAGTGATTCTAATTCACTTTGACGTTATTTGACATATTGTTAATTAAGCAGTTTAAGTTGTTTATGTATGAGTTTTATTCATAGTATATGCAATTATGTTTTTTTTATAATATTATTAAAAATTAATTATTCTTAAATGCTCTAATAAAATTTTCAATCCCATAAGTATTAATATAATACCACCTGTAAATTCTGCTTTTGCTTCATATTTGTCTCCAAATACATTTCCAAGTTTTACACCAATTATAGATAAAGCCAATGTTATTACTCCGAATTACACTAATTGCTAATATTAAATTAACTTTAAAAAATGCAAATGTTATTCCTACTGCCAAAGCATCTATACTAGTAGCTATTGCTAATATTATCATTGTTTTAAAATCAATATTATCATTTTTTTCATCTTCATCATCTTTTTTTATGCTTTCTTTTATCATATTTATTCCAATTGTAGCTAACAAAACAAAAGCTATCCAATGATCTATATTTGTTATTTTATCTTGAAATCCAACTCCTAAAAAATATCCAACAACTGGCATAATTGCCTGAAAAATCCCAAAATATAACCCTATAATTATTGCTTTTTTCCAATTCATTTTTTTCATTGCCAAGCCTTTACAAACTGAAACAGCAAATGCATCCATTCCAAGTCCAATGCTTATTGCAAGTAATTCTAAAATTCCCATTATTTCTCCTTTATATATCATAAAAATATGTTGCTTCTAAATCTGCTTCATGCATTAACAATGCAATTGGATATTTTTTATATGCAGCACTTATTGTTCCATATAGTTCTTTTGGTTCTGTAAATCCCATATGCCATCTTATTGCATATTTTTCTTCTGGTGTTAATTTAATAAATTCGGAAATCATCATAACAGATTTTTCCCCGTGTCCATATGGAATCCCATCTTCAACCGTATAATATGGTACCTGTTCCCAAACGCCATCTTTTTTTACATTTCTAAAATCAGTTTTATAAAAATTTGTTTTACAAATATCATGTAATAAAGCAATTATTTTACAACTATCTGTATCCTCAGTTTTTGTTTTTAATATTTCATATACTTTCATACTATGTTCTAGTAATCCACCTTTCCATGCTCCATGATACTTTGTACTTGCAGGTGCTTCAAAAAAATCGGAATGATTTAAAAATTCAATTAATTTATCCATTCCTTCTCTATCTATTCCATTTAACAATTCTATAAAATTCTCTTTCATATTACCCCCTATTGTTTTTTATTAAGGCAATTAAAATCACCCTGCTTTTTTAATATATTTTTATTTTCAAATAAATTATATTATAACAATTAAAATCTACAATGTCAAAAATAGAACAGGCATTTTTTAATGCCTGTTCTTGTAAAATTTTTATTAATAATTTTCTGCTTTTATTTCAAAATATGCTTTTGGATGACTACATACAGGGCAAATTTCTGGAGCATTTTTTCCAATTACTATATGTCCACAATTTCTACATTTCCATATTTTATCTCCATCTTTACTGAAAACCAATTCTCCTTCTACGTTTTCTAGTAGTTTTTTGTATCTTTCTTCGTGTTCTTTTTCTATTTTTCCTACTGCTTCAAATAAAAACGCAATTTTATCAAATCCTTCTTCTTTTGCTTCTTTTGCCATTCTGTCATACATATCTGTCCATTCAAAATTTTCGCCTTCTGCAGCAGCTTTTAAATTTTCTGTTGTTGGTTTTATTTCTCCACCTTGTAATAATTTAAACCATATTTTAGCATGTTCTTTTTCATTATCTGCTGTTTCTTGGAATATAGCTGCAATTTGCTCATATCCTTCTTTTTTAGCTTTACTTGCAAAATATGTGTATTTATTTCTTGCTTGTGACTCACCAGCAAAAGCTTCCATTAAATTTTTTTCTGTTTTTGATCCCTTTAAATCCATTATACTTACCTCCACATTTTATTGATATATTATGGTATATCATATTTTAAATTTAAAATCAATACATATTTTATCAATATAGATGTTACCAATGTGTCATACTTTTGTCAAATATATGTTTTTTTTGTTACATTTTTGTTTTTTTAAACAATTATTTACATTTATAAAGTAAAATATAATATATTATATTTTAATGGAGGTTATTTTTATTATGAAAAAAATTACAAAAGAGTATGCAGAATCATTGGCAGATCAAATATTAGCAAAATTTAACAATCAATCAACTTTAAACAATCAAGTTGATATTTCTTTAGAAAATTGGGATAATCTTACTAAAGAAACACTTGTACAAACAATTCTTTCAAATGATAACATTTATGTTCCATTTAAAAGAACTATTCAATTTGAAAACATACAGGATGAAACAGTAAAAAATATTTGTAATCCTATTGGTGAAATTACAATGACAGAAACTTTTAACAAAGGATATACAGCCGAAGAACTATTAAACACAGATTTAACAAGTCTTGATGTTCACTGCGAAGGAATTAATTCTAAAGGATATGTATCTTATGCAACTTCTTTAGATTCAGTTGGTACATCATCTGATGCAAACAAATATTATGCCGTAACATATACAGGTACAAGTACAGATGGTGAAAATTTTTCAGCAAAAGCTATATATAACTCAGTAAATCCAACTCAAAAAGAATATTACATTTCAAAAGGAGAGTCTACTTCAAAACATAAATCTAATACTATAACATCTTTAGGTTCATCTATAAAAAGTACTGGATTAACTTCAAGCAAATCC
Organism: Clostridiales bacterium UBA1742; assembly: GCA_002314935.1. Classification (GTDB taxonomy): domain Bacteria; phylum Bacillota; class Clostridia; order TANB77; family CAG-508; genus CAG-452. The sequence goes on from DCHW01000031.1 coordinate 30,881, forward strand.
GTAAAAATAGGTGATTCTGAATATACATGGAATCATTATGAAGGTACTAGTCTTGCTGACACATACGAAATGACAAAAGCTTCATCAATAACTAACAATTCTTCTTTATATTCTTGGAAAGATTCTATTGCAGAAAAAACTGGAAGAATTGTTATTAGTGCAACTTGTTCATATACTAATTCTGATTACACAGGTGTTCCTGTTGAATTTACAGTAAATGATTTCTCAACTGGTTCTTTATACAAAGAAGAAAATGGTGTAGTCAAATCAGCTACTGGTTCTTTATCAATAGTTTGTAAATACAATACTGACGGAAATGTAACATTAGAAAAACCATCTTATGCAAAAGCTGAATCAGCTAACATTATTTCTACAAATTTAAGCAAAATAGATAATACTTGCATAGGTGTTGTATCAGTAACAACTAATTCAATAGAAAATTCTGAAGAAATCGTAATTACTCCTAATTATACAACTTTAAAATCAGCTTCTGATATAACTAAAATTGTAAGTGCTTTAAACAAATGGAATATAGGTCTTTCTTCAAATGCTACATCTTTACAAGGAAATAATATCTGGATTAATACAGGAAAAGGAACAAATTATTTTGCAGCTGATGGTACATATGTTTCAAATAATTACGTGTCTTTAGCTGACTTCTTAAAAAAATAAAAAATTAGAGTTTAATAAAAAAGATTTAATGAACTTTTCATTAAATCTTTTTTTATTTTATCTCTAAAATTTTCTTTACTCTTTTTATATCATCAGATGTTGCAGTTTTAACATCTTCTAATTCATATTTCAAGTCTAATTTTTCCCATTTATATTTTCCAAGTTGATGATATGGCATAAGTTCTATTTTTTTAACATTTTTTAATGATTCAATAAATTTTTTTAATTTTAGTAAATCTTCATTGTCATCTGTTATACCTGGTACAATTACTTGTCTTATCCATACAGGAATATTATTATCACTTAAATATCTAGCAAAATTCAATTCCTTTTTATTAGAAAAGCCCACTAATTTTTTGCATTTTTCATCATCAATATGTTTTATATCTAGCAGTACTAAATCTGTATATGATAAAAGTTCTTTTATATCATTTGTAATATCAAACATTCCAGATGTATCTATTGCAGTTGGTATATTCTTTTCTTTTAATTTTTTAAATAGTCTAATTAAAAATGGTGCTTGTAACAATGGCTCTCCACCCGTTACAGTAACTCCACCATTTGGCAATATATATGGTTTGTATTTTTCTATTTTTTCTACTAATTCATTCACAGTAATTTCAGTCCCAGAATGTAAATTCCATGTATCTCTATTATGACAATATTTACACTTTAAAGAACAGCCCTGCATAAAGATAACATATCTTATACCAGGGCCATCAACTGTACCGAATGATTCTAACGAATGAATTCTTCCGGTTAATTGGTTCATTTAAATTCTCCTTAATATTTCATTAAAATCTTTCTTGAATAGTTCTATTAATTACATCCAATTGTTGTTCTCTTGTTAGTTTTACAAAGTTAACAGCGTATCCAGAAACTCTTATTGTAAGTTGTGGATACTTTTCTGGATGTTCCATAGCATCTTCTAATAAAGATCTATCAAAAACATTTACATTAATATGATGTCCTGTTTTCTTAAAGTAACCATCTAACATATTACTTAAATTAGCAACTCTTTCATCTTCAGTTTTTCCAAGAGTTGCAGGTGTTATTGCAAATGTATAAGATATACCATCTTCAGCATATTCATATGGTAATTTTGCAACAGTATTTAATACTGCTAATGCACCATTTTTATCTCTTCCATGAAGAGGATTTGCTCCAGGTCCAAATGGCTCTCCTGCTTTTCTTCCGTCTGGTGTACTACCTGTATTTTTTCCATATACTACATTTGATGTAATCGTTAAAACTGATAATGTATGTTTTGAATTTCTATAAGTATAGTGTTTTTGTAATTTGTTTAAGAAAGTTTTTACTAAATTTACTGCCAAAGAATCAACTCTATCATCATCATTTCCGTATTTAGGAAAATCTCCTTCTACAGAATAACTTGCAACTAACCCATCTTCATTTCTAATTGTTTTTACTTTTGCATATTTTATTGCAGAAAGTGAATCAGCAACAACAGATAATCCAGCAATTCCACAAGCCATAGTTCTTAAAATATCTTCATTTCTATCATGTAATGCCATTTCTAAAGCTTCATAAGAATATTTATCATGCATATAATGTATTGCATTTAATGCCTTTATATAAATTTTAGCAACATATTCCATCATATTATCAAATTTTTCCATAACTTCATTGTAATCTAAATATTCAGAAGTAATAGCTTCGAATTTTGGTGTAATTTGTTTTCCAGAAATTTCATCTCTACCACCATTTATAGCATATAATAGTGTTTTTGCTAAGTTAGCTCTGGCTCCAAAAAATTGCATTTGTTTTCCTACTCTCATTGCAGAAACACAACAAGCAATTGCATAATCATCTCCTAATGTTTCTCTCATTAAATCATCATTTTCATATTGTATTGATGAAGTTTGAATAGAAAGTTTTGTAGTAAATTTTTTAAACCCTTCTGGTAAATGTGTAGACCATAATACTGTTAAATTTGGTTCTGGTGCAGGTCCTAAAGTATTTAATGTATGCAAAATTCTAAAAGAAGTTTTTGTAACCAAAGTTCTTCCATCTATACCCATACCACCTATACTTTCAGTAACCCATACAGGATCTCCACTAAATAAAGCATTATATTCTGGTGCTCTTAAAAATCTAACCATTCTTAATTTCATAATAAAATGATCAATAATTTCTTGAGCTTCTTCTTCATTTAATATACCTAATTTTAAATCTCTTTCAAAATATATATCTAAGAAAGTAGAATTTCTACCAATACTCATTGCAGCACCATTTTGATCTTTGATAGCTCCTAAATATCCAAAATATAACCATTGTACAGCTTCTTTTGCATTTTTAGCTGGTACGGAAATATCTAGTCCATATTTTTCAGCCATTAATTTTAAATCGGTTAATGCTTTTATTTGATCAGCAATTTCTTCACGTTCACGAATAATTTCTTCTGTAAATTCATCAACATTAATAACATCTAATTCAGCCTTTTTTTCTTCAATAAGAGCATCTATTCCATATAAAGCTACCCTTCTATAATCTCCTATTATTCTTCCACGTCCATATCCATCAGGAAGACCTGTAATTAAATGTGAACTTCTTGCAGCTCTAATATCTGGTGTATATACGCTAAAAACTCCATCATTATGTGTCTTTCTTAAATTTCTATATATATAATCTGTTTGAGGATCTACTTTTAAACCATAACTCTCTGCTGATTTTTCTACTATTCTAATACCTCCAGCTGGCATTATTGCTCTTTTTAAAGGTGCATCTGTTTGTAATCCTACTATTTCTTCTAAATTTTTATCAATATATCCTGCTTCATATGCATTTATAGCAGAAGGCGTTTTTACATCAGCATCTAAAACCCCACCATTTTTTCTTTCTTCTTCATAAAGATTTAAAACATCATCCCATAATTTTTTGGTTTTATCAGTAGCCCCAGCTAAAAAGCTGTCATCTCCATCATATGGTGCATAGTTGTTTTGAATAAAATCCCTAACATCTATTTTGCTCATCCATTTTCCTTTTTTAAAATTTTCCCATTCTTTAAAATTCATTAACAACCCCTCTTTGCTTTTTATTCTTCTGGTTTTTAAGCCCAACATTTTTATGATACCACAAAGTGTTAAAAATATCAACGTTTTTTTGCTTAAAGTATAGATTTATTAAATTTTATGATATAATAAACATATAATTTAATTATTATTTCTTAATTTGGAGGTTTATAATGAAAACTGAAAAAAATATATTATTTGCATTTCTACTAAATTTAGGATTTTCTATATTTGAATTTTTTGGAGGTTTAGTTACTAATTCTGTAGCAATTTTATCAGATTCAATACATGATATTGGTGATGCATTAAGCATAGGAATTTCCTTCTTTTTAGAGAAAAAAAGTAAAAAGAAACCTGATAATAAATATACTTATGGTTATATAAGATATTCTGTATTAGGTGGACTAATCACAACTATTATTTTATCAGTAGGTTCTGTATTTGTTATTTATAATGCTATTAAAAGGATTATTAATCCTGTTGAAATAAATTATAAAAGCATGATATTATTTGCTATCTTTGGTGTAATTATTAATTTTATAGCTTCTTATTTAACTCATGATGGTGATTCTATAAATCAAAAATCTGTTAATCTTCACATGTTAGAAGATGTTTTAGGATGGCTTGTAGTTTTAATTGGTGCAATAATAATGAACTTTACAAATATACAAATCATAGACCCTATAATGTGTATAGGTGTCGCATTATTTATATTAATTAATACCTTTAAAAACTTAAAATTAATACTTGACTTGTTTTTAGAAAAAACTCCTCAAAATATAGATATAGAAAAAATAAGAAATCATTTAATAAACATTAACGGCATAGATGATATTCACCACATTCACATATGGAGTATTGATGGATATAATAATTATGCAACAATGCATATTGTAACTAAATCTACTAATATAAAAGAAATAAAAAATACAATTAGAAAAGAACTAGAAGAACACGGAATTTGTCATTCAATACTTGAAACCGAAGATGAATCTTGTGGAAATGTTGAATGTATACCAAATTTAAATATAACTCATAAACATCATCATTAAGAAATAAAGCTCCACCAAAAGGTAGAGCTTTATTTCTTATTTCACATCTTTTTTTCTTTTAAAAAGCATTTTCTTTTTTTTAACTTTCGGTAATTTTACAAAATCAGGAAAAGGCATAACTCTTTTTCCATATTTTATTGAATAAATCTCTGACAAAAACATTAACATGTAACCTAAATTCTCATATTCTTCAGGCAAATCACTTTTTTGTCTTTCTTCCTGAGTCATAGAATTCCACTTTTCAACAATTTCCTGTGCTTTTGTTGACAGTTTCTTTCTTTTCTCTTCTAGCTGCTCATCCGTAAGATTCACATACTGTTCAAAATCGATAACAAAATCTAGTTCTCTAAAAAACTTTATTTCATGTTCTTCATCAAACTTTACGAATTCAAACCGATTTGAGTCATCCACAATAATAGTTCTTGTAAAAACCTTCACATAAATAGATGCAGGTATTGGAATGTCTATGCTATTTAAATGCATTAAATCTTGCATTTGAACATATACCACTTCCTTACCATTTTCCGTGTGAAATAATTTCACTTTTTTAGCCTCCTTAAAACAATCGTTTTATAATAATTGTTAAATCTATAGTTGCAAAAAGGATAAAAAGATTTAACAGATTATAGTATATCATATTTACATAATATTTGCAAATTGTTTAGATGTTTTAAATCCTGTAAATACTTCCTACATTTAGAACTTTTATAAATTTCCAATATAGGAAGTATCAATTAGCATTTTTAAAATTTTCTTACTTTTTTATTATTTTTTACAATTTGTATGTTATATTCAGTTACACTTTCATCTGGATCTAAAAACATATAAAATTCAACTTTTCTTCCACAATTAATATCCTCATTTGGCAAAATATTTTTTTCTTTTTTGTACATTGTATTTATTATATTTCCATTTTGATCCGTTATAACCACATCAACATATTCAATATTATCACTTTCATTATTGTCGTATTGTTCATAAACTGTTGTAAATACATAAGTTCCTAAAGCTCCTTCAGTAATTCTATTTTTATCTACTGTTAAATCTTCATATTCAAACGTTTCCATTTGATTCTGATCTGTTAATAAATTTCCAACATTTCTTTCACAATTAACTGTAAATTCAAACAACCAATCATTATTTTCTGTTGATCCATCAATAAATACGCCATCTGCTGTTTCAACATCTAAAACATCAATAATAATTTTCACATTTTCTCTAGAATATTTACGTACTCCATTTGTATAAATTTCGCCAAATAAATAAGATGTTAATTGTTCACTATAATTTGCAATTTCATCATCAAATAATACTCCCGCCATTTTTTGATTTGAGTTTTTTACATCTTTTATATAACAAATGTCAAATAATGTATAACTACCATCTTCATTTTTTTCTACATATTGATTACTATCAAAATCAAATTCTACTGTTGAATCAATATCTTGATTATAAAAACTAATTGAATTAACATTTAATTTTATATCATTTTGTAATTCCTTTTTCGTATCAATATTATATTCCGCTACAATAAAAGAATCTGTAATTCCTATTGATTTTAATTTTAATTTGATATTATCACTTTCTACACTTTGATTTATTTGTTGCGAATTTTCTTCATAATTATGACTTAATTTAATTCCTATTTTCTCCAAAATCACATAATTTCCACTAATTATAGTATATGCTGCGCAACAAGTTGTTACAAATCCTAAAGTAATAGCTAATCCTAATATTACTTTCTTTATTTTATTCATAATTTCAAATCTCCCATATTTTTTCTTTTCCTTTTTTCTTTCAATTTCATTTATTTTATCTATAGTATCTTCAACCAAAGTTTCTGGTGGAATAATTGTTTTCATCTCATTAATATATTTTTCAAATTTTTTCATGCTTCATATTCCTCCTTTATCATCTCTTCTAAATTATCTCGTGCTCTAGAAAGTCTAGATTTAATTGTTCCTTCACTTTCTCTTAAAATTTTACTTATCTCCGAAATTTTATATCCTTCAAAATAAAATAAAAATATTACTAATCTGTATTTTTCAGAAAGTTTATTTACAAATTTCAGTATTTCGTTATCTTTTTCTTCTTCTGTTCTTTCAATATTTTCATCTAATTCTTCAACATATTTTCTTTTTCGTAAGAGCATATTACAATTATTAATTGTTACCCTTATTAACCATGCTTTTTCATGTTCTTCACTTTTTAATTTTTTTATATTTTCGTAAAATTTGAAAAATGTTTCTTGATATATATCCTGACAGTCATCCTCATTTTTTAAAATTGTATAAGCCACTCTATATACCATATTCGAATACTTTCTTATTTTTTCTTCAATATTCATTTTTAACTCCTTTCACTTTAAATATGCTTTTATAATTAAAAAGGTTGCATTATTTTAAATTTTTTTCATGCCATCAACTATTGCAACTTCATTAAAAACGTCTCTACATCCTCAAGAATTTTCTCTTCAGTTAATCTAAATGTATAACATCTGCTTTTTGTCGTTGTTTCGCAATATCAGCTAAAATAACATTTGCTAATTCCAAAGGAACAGATTTATATAATTTCCTTCCTTCACAAAAATGGTTTTATCTTTAGTAATAATATATATTTGACCTAAAAAAACATGAGTAATAAATACTTCATGTTCTCTTCCCTGTTCATCTATTATTTTATTTATTTGAAATAAATCTCCTCATATACATTCTAGTATTATTTTTTTAATATTACTTGCTACTATATACATATGATAATTCAAATACATTTTAAATGTCAATATGTTTTTTAGTTTAATTATATGCCTAATGTAGGTTAGTCAATGATGTGT
>DCHW01000024.1 GCA_002314935.1 Clostridiales bacterium UBA1742
ATATCTATTTTAAACCTATATTTATATATTTTTATATAACAAAAAGCAGTCCTAGTTTTTTAGGACTGCTTTTTGTTTCTTAATATCCACCACTTAATTCTTCTTGTAATGTAATAGTTATTGTTGAACCTTGTTCAGCTTCTTTGCCTGAAGCTATATCTTGACTTATTACAATTCCAGAGCCATCTATTATTAAGTTAAGATTTTTAGAATTTGCTGAGTTTAGTGCTTGGGCTGCTGATAATCCTTTAAAGTTTGGAACGGTAACATAAGTTCTTTCGCTATATGCATCTGTATATAAATAAATAGTTGAGTTTTTAACTAATGTTATACCTGGTTTTGGAACTTGATCTGTAACTAATGTAGTAGAATAATCTTCATCACTACTAATTTTTACATTAAATCCAGCATCTTGTAAAATTGTTTTTGCTTCTGATAAAGTTTTATTTCTTACATCTGGAACAGAGACGGTACTATAACCTGTTGTATTAGTTGAAGTCGAATTACTATTTGAATTTATTCCTAAATAAGGCAATACTTCAGATAAAATTTGTGAAACGACAGGACCTGCAATTGTTCCACCTTGATGATTTCCTGCTTTAGGGTTATATAATGCAACTAAAACAACTACTTGTGTATTAACAGTAGGAGATAGACCAACAAATGATGCAACATAACCTTCACTTTCGTTATCTGATAGAGGTTCTGAAGTTCCTGATTTTCCACCAACAGAATATCCTGCAACTTTAGCATATTTTCCAGTGCCATCAGTAACTACATATTCAAGCATGTCCATCATTGTGTCTGCGGTTTCTTTTGAAACAACTTGACGTATTTCTTTTGGCTGAATTGTTGTTACAGCACCAGTATCAACATTTGTAATTTCTTTTACAATTCTTGGCTGCATAAGTACACCTTCATTTGCTATTGAAGAAAGTGCAGTTATTAATTGAATTGGAGTTATAGTAAATCTTTGACCAAATGACATAGTAGCAAGGTTAGTAGAATTAATATCATCCAAATCAAAAAATACGCTATTTGATTCACCATAAAAATATGAATTCGTTTTATTAAACAAACCAAAAGCTTGATAATATTTATATAATTTTTTAGCACCAATTTTTTGACCTAGTTGTATAAATGCGGGGTTGCATGAATTGGCAAGAGCTTGTTTTAAACTTTGTGTACCATGTGGATCATAATATTTCCAACAATTTATTGTTATACCTGAAACTTCTTGAGAACCAGAACAATAAAAATCAGAACTATTATTTGGAGTAACAATACCCTCTTCAAGACCAGCAGCAGCAGTAATTATTTTAAATGTTGATCCAGGTTCATATGTGTTTTGGACACATTTGTTATTCCACAAAGTATTATAGTAAAAATTTTGTTTTTCTTCATCTGATAATTCATCATAAACAGATTGAGTTCGGGTATTAGTTATAGTAAAAGGTGTATTTAAATCATAATCAGGATATGTTGCCATTGCAAGTACATCACCATTTTGTGGATTCATAACAATTACAGTGCCGATAATCAGAATTATTATCATCAACTGCCTGTGATAAGTATTTTTCTGCAATTGATTGAATATTAACATCTATTGTAAGAGTAACATTATTGCCATTTTGAGCTGCTACATATGTTCTTTGACCGTTTGGGATTTCTGAATTAACTGAATCTGTTGAGGTAACTAATTTACCAGCAGTACCAGCAAGAATATCATTAAGTGAATTTTCTAATCCGACAAGACCATTGTTGTCTGTACCTGTAAAACCAATTAAATGAGATGCTAATGTATTATATGGATAATATCTTTTTATATCATCTTCTACAGATATACCATATGAAATGTCTTCACTATCTAGCCATTCATTCAATAAATCTAATTTTGATTGTTCAACTTTTTCAGCAATTTTAAAATTTGTGGTTTTGGTATTTAATTTTTCTAAAGTTTCTTCATAGTCAAGTTCAAAAAGTTCAGAAAATTTTTGAGCAATTAATGTTTTATCTACATCTTTTTTATCTGAATATTTAAGATTGGAAGGATTTACTAATATAGTATCTACTTCGGCACTAATTGCTAATGCCTTTCCTGTAGAGTCATATATAGTACCTCTACTTGGCGATAAAAGTTTACTACTTAATTGGTTTTTAGTAGCTTCTTCTTTTAAATCAGCACCTTGTACAAATTGTAAAATTATAATACGTGCTATTAATATTAAAAACAATATTAATAATACGATAGTTAATATTAGTAACCTTTTTTTACCCAAATTATCTATTTTTATTAATTTATTTTTTGAATTTTTTTTTGTTCCCAAAGTGTAACCACCTACCCATAAAGATTTTATATGATAATATATTAAAAATCAATTAATTTATTTAAAAAAGATAATAAGTATAGTATAATGAAAAAGGTGATAAAAATGAATTTATATGAAGAAACAAAATATATATTAAAGAAATATGGAATAACTGCAAATAAAAAACTTGGACAGAATTTTTTAATAGATGAAGATGCAGTAAACAAATCTATAGAAGTTTCTAAAATTTCAAAAAGTGATTTGGTGATAGAGATTGGACCAGGACTTGGAACATTAACAAAAATGTTATTAGAAAAAGCGGGAAAAGTTATTTGTATTGAATTGGATAATAGAATGATTGAAATATTAAATGATAGATTTTCAATGTATGATAATTTTGCTGTAATAAATGAGGATGTTTTAAAAGTTAATTTGAAAGAATTAATAAAAAATGAAAAAAAAGGTGAAATGATTGATGTGAAAATTGTTGCAAATTTACCATATTATATAACTACACCAATAATAATGAAGCTTTTAGAGGATAGATTAGATATAAGTAGTATAACTGTAATGGTTCAAAAAGAAGTTGCTGATAGATTAACAGCTATAGCAGGACAAGAAAATTCTGGAGCAATTACATATGCAATAAGGTATTATACAGAACCTGAAAAAATAATGGACGTACCAAACACTTCTTTTTTACCTGCACCAGAAGTTAATTCAAGTATAATAAAATTAAATGTTTTAAAAGAACCTGCTGTAGAAGTGAAAGATGAGAAAAAATTATTTAAAATAATCAAATTAGCATTTATGCAAAAAAGAAAAACATTATTAAATGCTTTAACTAATGGAAATTTATTAACAAACAAACAAGAAGTAGAAAAGATGATGAGTGACCTAGGTTTTGATTTGAAAATTAGAGGAGAAAAATTGTCTTTAGAAGACTTTAAAAGAATAGCTGATTACCTTGAATAGTTGACAAAAAGCCCAATTTAAGGTAAAATATATAGGATTGTTAAGAAAGGAAGTAAGAAATAATTTATGCAAAATAACAATAAAAAGTTCTTAGAAAATATAGAATCAAAAACTAAAATTTATTTAGTAATTATATTGGTAATATTAATTGTTTTATGTGCAGTAAATATTGTATTTATTATTCCTAGTATTATACTATATGCTTTAATAATTATATACACTATATGGGTTGCTAATAAAAGAAAAGGTGAAATTTCAAATTATATAGATCAATTAACAATAAGTATGGATTCTGCAGCTAAAAATACATTAATTAATTCTCCTTTTCCACTTATAATATTAGAAACAGATGGAAATGTTATATGGAGAAGTTCAAAATTTAATAATGAATTTTTAAATGTTGGAATAAATAGTTATATAGATGAAATGACTAAAGAAATAAAAATAGAAATAGAAAACAATAATATTCCTAAAATAGACAAAAAAATAGAAATAGAAGGAAAAATTTATCACGTAATTGGAAACTATGTAAAAATTAAACAAAAAGATAGAAAAAAAGCTAATAAATATATGACAATATTATATTTTGTAGATGTTACTAGCGAAGAAGAATTATTAAAAAAATACAATGATTCTCAAACTTCTGTTGGAATTATAATGATAGATAATTATGATGAAATTTTACAAAGAACAGTTGCTGAAGAAAGAGCTCAATTTTTAGCAACATTAGAAAAAAGACTTTATGATTGGGCTGGAGAAACTAATGGAATAATTATTAAAACAGAAAGAGATACATTTGTATATATTTTTGACAGAAAATATATACAAAAAATGAAAAATGATAAATTTGCAATTCTTGATACTATAAAAGAAATAAAAACAAAAGAAAAATTACAATTAACATTAAGTATTGCAATTTCGGATGAAGGAGAAACTAATTACGAAAAATACGAATCTGCTAATGATGCAATGGACATTGCGCTTGGAAGAGGTGGAGACCAAGCAGTAATAAAACAAAATGGAAAATATAGTTTCTTTGGAGGAAAGACACAAGAATTAGAAAAAAGAACAAAAGTAAAAGCAAGAGTGGTTGCCCATGCTTTAGAAGAATTGGTAAAAAAAGCTGAAAATGTAATTATTATGGGACATCTTAATGGTGATATAGACTCAATGGGATCAAGCTTAGGATTATATAGATTTGTTAAATCTATGGGAAAGGATGCCTATATTGTTAATAATACAAATGGTCTTAGTTTAGATAATTTTATTAACGAAATGAAAGAAAATGATGAGTATAACAATGTGCTTTTAGATAAAAATGAGGCTATTTCAAAAACAACATCACAAACTCTTCTTATTATAACAGATACCCATAAAAAAAGTTATGTTGAAATTCCAGAATTGTTAGATAAAACGGAAAATATAGTTATAATAGATCACCATAGAAGAGCAACAGATTATATAGATAATGCATTGCTTACATTTCATGAAGTATATGCTTCTTCTGCATCAGAATTAGTTACAGAAATAGTAGAATATGCTACAAAAGATGTAACTTTAGAACAAATAGAAGCAGAGGGATTATATGCCGGAATAATGATGGATACAAAAAACTTTACATTTAAGACAGGAGTTAGAACATTTGAAGCTGCTGCTTATTTAAGAAAATATGGAATAGATATAATTAGAGTAAAAAAATGGTTCCAAAGTGATTTGGAAAGTTATACAGTAATAGCTGATATTGTAAAAAATGTTGAAATTATAAATGAGTCAATAGGGATTTCTGAATACAAAGATAAAGATAAAAATGCTAATTTAATTTGTGCAAAAGCTGCGGATGAATTATTAACAATAAGCGAAATTACTGCATCATTTGTAATAGGAAATTTAGGAGATAAAATTTGTATAAGTGGTCGTTCTATAGGGGATATAAATGTTCAATTAATATTAGAAAAATTACGGTGGAGGTGGTCATATTACTCTTGCTGGAGCTCAACTAGAAAATATGACTATGGAAGAAGCTAAAACTGAGTTAATAATAAGAATAAATGAATATTTTACAGAACAATCATAAAAAAACAAAAAATACAAAAGTATAATGAAATAAAAAAAACAAAAGATAAATCTATAGATAAATATATCACAAATTGCAGAAAACTTTTTCTTTTTCAATACTATATATGACAAATTATTTAGAAAAATTAATATAGAATATGGTATGCAAAAGAAAAGGTATGAGGTGGTAAGGATGTTTCAAAATATAATTGATGAAGAAGATAATGAATATAAAAAAGAAAATACAAGAAAAAAAACCTGGAAAGATTTTCTTTCCATTTCCATTTATGATATAGTTTTATATGCTATATCATTTATGATATCTATGGTTAGCTTTGGAGACGAGTTTGCTCCATTTGGACTAGCCATATTTGCAGCTGCATGCAGCAATCAAATACCTGCAGCAATTATTTTGGTTTGTACATGTATAGGAACAATTGTTGGATTTGGTATTAAAGGATTTTTAACATATTTTATTACAGTATTTTTATTTGTAGCAATGACATTATTATTTAGAAAAAGATATCAAGATAAAAATAGAAATGAAAAGCAAAAACTTGGAGCATATGTAATTATTTCTATATTAACAGTACAAGTTACAAAATTATTTTTTGGAGTATTTTTAATATATGATTTATTAGCATCAATTACATATGCACTAATAACATACATATTTTATAAAATTTTTGTTAATTCAATTACTGTGATTAAAGAATATGGAATAAAGGCTTTTACAGTAGAAGAAGTTATTGGGGCTAGCTTATTACTTGCAATAGCAGTATATTCATTAAATGGATTAAATGTTTTTGGGTTATCAATAAGTAATATTTTAAGTATAATGATTGTAATGTTTTTAGGATGGAAAAACGGAATGCTTGTTGGGGCAACATCAGGAATAACAATAGGGGTGGTGTTAGGTATAATAGGTAATGGTAATCCAATTTTGATTACATCTTATGCAATATCTCGGAATGATAGCAGGGTTATTAAATAAACTTGGTAAAATAGGTGTAATAGTTGGATTTTGTTTAGGAAATGCTGCAATTACATATTTTACAAATGGTAATACTGTACCAATTATAACAATTAGAGAAATTTTAATTGCATCACTGGGATTATTACTAATACCTAAAACAGTAAAAATAGATATAGAAGATATAATTGGAAAAACAAAATATTTACCAACAACAGGTGGTGTGCTAGAAGGATCAACAGAAGAAGCAGTTAATAAATTAAATACATTTTCAGAAACAATATCTGAAATGGCAAGAAGCTGTAATGATGTTGCAAATGAAAATACACAAACAGATTTAGAATTAAAAATAGAAGCACGAGAAAGTTTTAAAGATGAATTAATAAATAATATAGAAGATTTTACAGAAAATATTTTATATGATGATTTAATTGAAGATGAAAATATTTTAGATGATATATATGAACTGCTTGAAGAAAAAGAAGATATAAATAAAGAAGAATTATTTGAGATTTTTCAGAAAAATAATAATTATATAATTGGTGTAGATGAAGAAAACAAAAATGAACAGGTAGAAGAAGATGTTAAAAATATAGTAAAAGCAGTAAACCAAACATACAGAATTAATAAATTAAACATTGTTTGGAAACAAAAGGAGGCTGCTCATAAAAAAATGTTAGCAAATCAGCTTGGGGGAGTTTCAAAAGTAATATCATCTATTGCGGATAATATAGAGGAAACAACAGAAAAAACAATAAAAACTGAAGAAAAGCCTCAATATAAAGTTGAAATAGTATCAACTGTTGCAACAAAAAATAAAAGTGAAATTTCTGGAGATACATTTATACATACTAAATTGCATGATGGTAAATTTATGATGGCAATAAGTGATGGAATGGGATCTGGAAAAAATGCTAAGAAGAGTAGTTCAACTGTAATAAAAATGCTAGAAAGACTACTTACAACAGGATTTGACAAAGATGTTTCAATTGGATTAATAAATTCAGCTGTTAATTTAAATTCAACTGAAGATACTTATGCAACTATTGATTTATCTGTTATTGATGTTAATAATGGAGAAATTGAATTTATAAAAAATGGAGCATCTCCAACATTCATAAAAAATAAAAATAAAGTAGAAGTTATTAAATCTGTTGAATTACCAGCAGGAATTGTTGATAATATTGATTTAGTTGTTTACAACAAAAAAGTAGCAGAAAACAATATTATTGTAATGTGTAGTGATGGAATTCTAGAATCAAATGAAGAACTAGCAAACAAAGAAATATGGGTTAAAGATTTTTTAGAAAATATTGAAACAGAAGATATAAAAGAAATTGCAGATTTACTACTTAACGAAGCAATAAATAATGGAAATGGAATTGCCCAAGATGATATGACAGTTTTAGTTGCAAAAATTAAAAATATAGTATAATATATAAATGGTTTTAAAGGGCTGGTTTTAACCAGCCTAAAATAGATATATAAACAGACGGGGGAAGAAACATGGGAAGATATAGAACACATAATTGTAATGAATTAACAATAAAAAATGTAGGTGAAGAGGTTAAACTTTCTGGTTGGGTGCAAACAATTAGAAATTTAGGTTCAATGAAATTTATAGATTTACGAGATGAAAAAGGAATAACCCAAATAGTTGTATCAAACAACATGGACTTATCTGACATAGTAACAGAAACTGTAATTATGGTTGAAGGTAAGGTTATAGAACGTTCTAATAAAAATTCTAAAATTCCAACAGGAGATATTGAAATAGAAGCAATTAATATTAAAATTTTAGGAAAATGCAAAAACGTATTACCTTTTGAAGTTAATTCAGAAAAAGCAGGAGAAGCAAGAGAAGATTTAAGATTAGAATATAGATTTTTAGATTTAAGAAATAAAAAATTACATGATACAATTATACTTCGTTCTCAAATAATGAAAACATTAAGAGGAAAAATGGATGAATTAGGATTTACTGAAATTCAAACACCAATACTTGCAAATTCTTCACCAGAAGGGGCAAGAGATTTTTTAGTTCCAAGTAGATTACATCCAGGAGAATTTTATGCATTACCTCAAGCACCACAACAATTTAAACAATTATTAATGGTTAGTGGTTTTAATAAATATTATCAAATAGCTCCATGTTTTAGAGATGAAGATCCAAGAGCTGATAGAGCCCCAGGTGAATTTTATCAATTGGATTTTGAAATGGCTTTTGCAACACAAGAAGATGTTTTAAAAGTATTAGAAGAAGTTTTTACAGAGGTATTTACAAAACATACAGATTGGAAGGTTGATAATGTTCCATTTATAAGAATTCCATATTTAGAAGCAATGGAGAAATATGGTTCAGATAAACCAGATTTAAGAAATCCACTTATTATAGAGGATGTAACAGATGTATTTATGGGAACAGAATTTAAAGCATTTCAGGATAAAACAATAAAAGCAATTGTTGTTCCAAATGGCGGAGCACAAAGTAGAAAGTTTTTTGATAGTATGACTGAATTTGCTATACAAGAATTATCTGCCAAAGGACTAGCATGGGTAAAATTTGATGAACAAAATATTCCTGTAGGCGGAATTGCAAAATTTATAGATGAAGATATTAAAAATAGTTTACAAGCTAAATTAAATGCAAAAAAAGAAGATTCTATATTCTTTATTGCAGATGAATTTAAGAAGGCTCAAAAAATTGCAGGTGGAGTAAGAATAGAACTTGCAAATAGATTAGACTTAATAAAAAAAGGAGAATATAAACTTTGCTTTATAGTTGATTTTCCTATGTATGAGTTATCAGATGAAGGAAAAATTGATTTTTGCCATAATCCATTTTCTATGCCACAAGGTGAAATGCATGCTTTAGAAACAATGGATCCATTAGATATACTTGCATATCAATATGATGTTGTATGTAATGGATATGAAGTTGCTTCAGGAGCTGTAAGAAATCATGATCCAGAAATTATGGTAAAAGCATTTGAAATTGCAGGTTATAAAGAAGAAGATATAAAAAATAGATTTGGAGCTTTATATACAGCATTTCAATATGGTGCACCACCACATGCTGGCGCAGCACCTGGACTAGATAGAATGGTAATGCTTGTAGCTGATTCAAACAACATAAGAGAAGTTATAGCATTTCCTAAAAACAAAAAAGCAAGAGATTTACTTATGAGAGCACCAAGCCAAGTATTTGATGAACAATTAAAAGATGTACATATAAAAATAGATAATGAATAATTAGAAAAAGGACTGTTCTTTTTCAATAACACGAAAGTGGAAATTTGGAACAGTTCTTTTTTTAGAAAATACGGAGGAAAACGTGAAAAAAATACTAATAACAGAGAAACCTTCTGTAGCAATGGAGTTTGCTAAAGCATTAAAAATTAATTCTAATAGAAAAAATGGATATATAGAATCTGATGAGTGGATTATAACATGGTGTGTTGGACATTTAGTTACAATGTCATATCCAGAAAAATATAATGAAAATTTAAAACAATGGAGATTAGATACACTTCCGTTTATTCCAAACGAATGGAAATATGAAATAATACCAGCTGTTCAAAATCAATTTAGTATAATAGAAAATTTATTAAAAAGAGAAGATATTGAAGAAATATATAATGCAGGTGACTCAGGAAGAGAAGGAGAATATATACAGAGATTGGTATTAATGATGGCCAAGCCAAATCCAAAAGCTAAAATAAAAAGAGTTTGGATTGATTCGCAAACAGAAGAAGAAATATTAAGAGGAATAAGAGAAGCAAAAGATGCAGAAGAGTATGACAGTTTGTCTGATTCTGCATATTTAAGAGCAAAAGAAGATTATTTAATTGGAATAAATTTTTCTAGATTACTTTCAATTACTCAAGGAAGAACAGTTGCAAAACAAATTAATGAAGACAGAACATCTATAGCAATAGGAAGAGTAATGACATGTGTGTTAGGTATGGTTGTTGAAAGAGAAAGAGAAATTAGAAATTTTGTAAAAACAAAATATTATAAATTAATTGGTGACTTTGGAGAAGAAGGAAATAATATTCAGGCAGAATGGAAAAGCACAGAAACTTCTAAATATTTTCAATCTCCTAAATTGTATAATGAAACTGGATTTAAGAAAATAGAAGATGCAGAAGAATTTATAAAGGAATTACTAACAAAAGAAGCAATAGTAACTGAAATAAAAAAATCAAAACAAAAAGAAAATGCTCCTCTTTTATTCAATTTAGCAGAAATTCAAAATGAATGTTCTAAATTATTTAAAATAAAACCAGATGAAACATTAGAAGTAATTCAAAATTTATATGAAAAAAAATTAGTTACATATCCTAGAACAGATGCAAGAGTTCTATCAACAGCAGTAGCTAAAGAAATTTCTAAAAATTTAAATGGAATTGCAAAAGGATATAATGATGAAGAAATAAAAAAGCATATTAACAAAATGATAGAAGAAAAGTATTCTACGAACTTAGTAAAAACTAAATATGTAAATGATAGTAAAATAACAGATCACTATGCAATTATTCCAACAGGTCAGGGATATGAAAATTACGAAAAATTGCCAGAATTACATAAAAAAATATATAAGCTTATTGTTAAAAGATTTATAGCAATTTTTTATCCTCCTGCAGAATACAATAAAGTAAATGTAACAATAAATATAGATACTGAAGTATTTAGTGCAAGTCAAAAAGTATGTATTAAAAAAGGTTATTTAGAAGTTGCTAAAAACAAAGTTCAAAATGAAGAAAGTGAAGAAGAACCAAAATCAGATTTTATAAATACATTAAAAAAAGGCGAAAAAATAAACATTGTAAATATTACAACGAAAGAAGCGGAGACATCACCTCCTACAAGATATAATTCAGGAAGCATGATTCTTGCAATGGAAAATGCAGGTAAATTAATTGAAGATGAAGAATTAAGAGAGCAAATAAAGGGAGCAGGAATTGGAACAAGTGCAACAAGAGCAGAGATTATAAAAAAATTAGAAAAAATAAAATATATTGAAATTAATAATAAAACTCAAATAATAACTCCTAGTAACAAAGGAGAGGCAATATATGATGTGGTAAAAAAATCTATGCCAGATATGTTAAATCCAAAATTAACAGCAAGCTGGGAAAAAGGATTAGAAATGGTGGCAAATAAAGAAATATTACCAACTGAATTTATGAACAAATTAGAAAACTACATAAATACAAAATTTAATAAATTAGTATTAAAATAAATTGAAAATATAAAAAGGAGATAAAAACATGGATTTAATTGTAGCTAGCAATAATAAGGGAAAGATAAAAGAATATAAAGATATTTTAGAACCATTAGGATTTACGATTTTTTCTCAAAGTGAAAAAAATATTAATATAGAAGTTGAAGAAAATGGTACAACTTTTGAAGAAAATGCAATTTTAAAAGCTCAAGCAATTTATGAAAGACTACATACAGCAGTAATATCAGATGATAGTGGATTAGAAGTAGAAGCATTAAATAATGAACCTGGTATTTATTCTGCAAGATATAAGGGAATACAATCTGATGAAGGAAAAAGAAAAGAAATATTAAAAGAGTTAGAAAATATAGATAACAGAAAAGCAAAATTTACATGTTGTATTTGTTATATTGATGAATTTGGAAATAAAAATTTATTTAAAGGAATTTGGAATGGAAATATAGCTTTTAAAGAAGAAGGTACAAACGGATTTGGATATGATCCAATATTTATTTCTGAAGAAGCAAATGGAATGACAACAGCTTGTATGCCAGATAAATTTAAAGAAACTTATTCCCATAGAGCAAAAGCAGTTAATCAATTACTTGATTTTTTAAAAAAATAAGTAGTTATAGATATCCATAAAGTATTATACTTTATGGATTATTTATTCCATACTTTTGAAATCTTATCTTTTATTTCAGATTTACGAATGTGTTCTTGATTTAAATCAATAGAATATTTATTATCCTCAAATTTAAGTATATTTCCTTGTTTTATATTATTTGGAAGACAAGAAAGAGAAATATTTTCTAATTTTAGTGTATTTGAATTTTCACATATTGCATAATTACCTTCTATTCTATCGACTGTATAAAATGTAGTGGATTTGTTTAGTTCATTTTCTAAATCATTTAAAAAAGAATTTATTTCTTTTTGTGAATTACTTAAATTGATTTTATTAATAAAATTACTTAGTAACAATATAAATACCTCCAGTTTTTTATTTATAAATTTTGGAAAAAACTATATTGAAATAACATAGTTTAAGAAACAACTAAATATATCTTATAATAGAATTATAAATTTTTCAATAAAAATGGTAAAACTCAAAGTAATATTATATAATATTGAAGAGAATTTAATAAAAATATTTATTAGGGGGAAAAATTGTGGGAAAGAGAAAAAACTCAAAGAAAAAAAATAATAAATTTATATCAACAATAATGTTAATAATATTAGCATTATTAACTATTTATCAATATGCAACACAACAGGATGTAAAATCACCAGAAAAAATAAATTATGATGTTGTAAAACTGGGAGAATTTCCAGATGAAAATATTATAAAAAATGATGAAATACAAATATATTTTTTTGATGTAGGGCAAGCAGATAGTATTTTAGTTGTAAATAATGGTCAATCGATGCTTATTGATGCAGGAAATAATGAAGATGGAGCTTTAGTTGTAGAATACATAAAAAATCTTAATATAAATAAAATTGACTATTTAATCGGAACACATGCACATGAAGATCATATAGGTGGTTTAGATAATATTATAAATTCTTTTGATATAGAAAAATTTTATATGCCATATACAACTGAAAAAACCACAATAACAAAAACTTTTGAAGATGTTGTAGATAGTGCTTTAGAGAAGAATTTAACTATATCTACATTTGAAATAGGAGAGAAATTTAAAGTGGGAGATGCAGAGTGTACAGTTGTTTATGTGGACAATTCAGAACCTGAAAATACAAATGATCAATCTATTTGCATAAGAATGACATATAAAGAGCAAAGTTATTTATTTATGGGTGATGCAACTAAAAATGTAGAAGAAAAAATTGATATAGAAAAAACAAATGTATTAAAAGTTGGACATCATGGTTCAGATAGCAGTAGTTCAGCTGAATTTTTAAAGAAGATTATGCCTAAAATTGCTGTAATTGAGGTAGGAGAAGATAATTCGTATGGTCATCCTAAAAGTATAATTTTAGAAAGATTAAATTCCTTAAATACTAATATATATAGAACAGATGAAATGAATACTATATTAATTACAAGTGATGGAAAAGAAAATAGAATTAATACACTTAATACTAGTCTAGATGGAAATATAGAATAAGGAGAATGAGTATGTATTATATAATAGATCGCATAGAGGAACCTTTTGCTGTTTGTGAAAACAGTATAGATGGGAAGATGTATAATATATCTTTAGCAGATTTACCAGAAGGAATAAAACAGGGTGATATTATAAAAAAGAAAAATGAGATATTTATAATAGATTATGAAGAAAAAGAAAAAAGAGAAAAAAATATTATGAATAAAATTAAAAATATTTGGAAATAAATACATTTTTTATGGAGATATGTTCAAAATTTTTTTATATAAATTTGATAATAAAATGTGAAAGTGCAATTATAATTAGAAACACAATGACAAAAATGTTTTAATTTTATGTAAAGTGTGCTATAATATATAATGTTGAGTTTAAATATAACAAGCAGAAAATCAAACATTAAATATTATGGAGTAAAAATGAGAATAAGAGATTTTTTAAAACAATTAAACAGTAAACAAAATATTGATGGTAGTTTAACATATGATTTGGTTGAAGAAATATTAGGTGGAGAAGAAAAAACTATTCAAATTTTTAAAAAACGAAATAGTTGTGTTAAATATGTAGAAAATAATTTTTTGAAAATATTAAATAAAACAAATAAATCTGACAAATTTAGGTTGGTTGTTTTATTTTTTAGTGATAATGATTTAAAAGAGATTATAGAAAAAAATTTTATTGGAATTTTACAAGAATTTAATTCTAATAAAGACACTCAAGAGTATATAAAAATGTTTTTAAAAATATTTTTTGATTCATCAGCTGAAAAGAAAAAATTCATACAAGAAAATATAGAAGAAATTATACAAAATATAGATAAGAGTTGTTTGTTTGATACTGCTAAAATTTTAAAATGTACTTCTGAAGATATTAAAAATAGATTAAATAGAGAAATAGAAGATAATAAATTTTTGATATCAAAAGAAATGATATTAAAAGCTTTACCAAATGATACTTTTATAAATGGAGTAGCAGATAAAAGTGATTTAAATGATTATTCAAAAACACTTTCAATAATAATTGATGAATTATTAGAAAGTGAAAATTTAAGTTGGGTAGATATAACTGCTATAGGAAAAGGTGGATTTTGTACAGTTTATAAATTAGGTGATAAAGTTTTAAAAGTTGGAGAGCCAAGGGTAAGCTACAAAATACCTAATCATGAAAGAATTGTTCAACCAATATTAAGAACAAATTTAACAGGTAAAAATAGTCAAAAACCATTTTGTTGTTTAGAAATATCAGATTATTTACGAACATATTTTAAATCTACAGAAAAAAATGATTTAAATTTATTATATACGGTGTACAAAGAATTAAGAGATGCAGGAATAAAATGGACAGATGTAAAATGGGATAATGTGGGAAGATTAATTAGACCAAATACTCCAACACTTAATGGGAAGGAGATATACATAAATCCTAATTCTGTTGGATTTGATAAACAAAATGATAAAACACTAGGTAAAGGTAACATAGTGATTATTGATTCGGATTTTATTTATAATTTTGATGAAGATAGTGAAAAAATATATTATGGATCAATTAATATGTATGATGATTTTGAAAACAGATATAGAAAAGAAAGAATGTGGGAGGATTCAGCTTGCTTGACTAGAAAACGAATGAAAAACTTAATATTGGAATATAAAACATCAAAAAATGAGTATGAAATAGGTGTTCTTATGTCAGAGTTTGCAAGAATGACAGATGAAGAATTTAAAAAGTTTTTAAATGAAAATATTATGGTAGTAGATGTACAAAAATATTTAGATCAAAGAATAGAATGCATTAGTAAAAATAAAGGTGTACCAATAAGTAATAAAGAAAATAGAGAATACTAGCTTGCAAAATTATGCAAACTGTGTTATAATAAAAGTACAACTAGGATGTGTTAGATGTAACAATCTAGTTGATTATATAGATACTCTTCTAGAAGTATTAATAAAAAACAAGGAGGTTTTGATGGAAGAGGTTAAATAGAAAAGAAACATTTATAAGTTGATAAATGTTTCTTTTCTTATTTTTATGTTGTTTTAAAAATCACAATTTTTTGGTGTTCTAGCAAATGGAATAACATCTCTGATGTTTTGCATACCAGTTAAATACATCATCATTCTTTCAAAACCTAAACCAAAACCACTATGTACAGCACTACCATATTTTCTTAAATCTAGGTACCACCAATAATCTTTTTCACTCATTCCAAGTTCTTTAATCTTGTTTTGTAAGATTTCTAAATTATCTTCTCTTTGACTACCACCAATTATTTCTCCAATACCAGGAGCTAATAAATCAGCCGCAGCAACTGTTTTTCCATCTGGATTTTGCTTCATATAAAAGGCTTTAATTTCAGCTGGATAATCTGTTACAAAAACAGGTTTTTTAAATAATACTTCGCATAAATATCTTTCGTGCTCTGTTTGTAAATCTGATCCCCAATGTACTGGAAATTCAAAGTTATCGTTGTTTTTTTCTAATTCTTTAATTGCATCTGTATATGTAATTCTTGCAAAATCAGAATTTATAACATTATTTAATTTGTCAAATAAATTTTTATCTATAAAAGAGTTGAAGAAATTCATTTCTTCAGGACAATTATCCATAACATATTTAATAATATATTTAATCATATCTTCTGCAACATCCATATCATCTTTTAGATCTGCAAAACACATTTCTGGTTCAATCATCCAAAATTCTGAAGCGTGTTTTACTGTATTTGAATTTTCAGATCTAAAAGTTGGACCAAATGTATAAACATTTCTAAAGGCAAATGCATATGTTTCAACATTTAATTGTCCACTAACAGTAAGGTGAGCTGGTTTTGCAAAAAAGTCTTTTGAAAAATCAATTTTTCCATCTTCTGTTTTGGGTATATTATTAAAATCCATTGTGCTAACATTAAACATTTCACCAGCACCTTCACAATCACTTGAAGTAATTATAGGTGTATGTACATAAACAAACCCTCTTTCTTGAAAAAATTTATGAATTGCATAAGATAAGACAGAACGTACTCTAAATACAGCATTAAATGTATTTGTTCTTGGCCTTAAATGAGAGATTGTTCTTAAATATTCAAAAGAATGTCTTTTCTTTTGAAGAGGATAATCTAAATCAGCTGCATATTCTAATTCAATAGCAGATGCTTTTATTTCAAAAGGTTGTTTTGCACCTTCAGTTTTTATAAATAAACCAGTAACTTTTATAGAAGAACTAATTGGTAATTTACAAATTTCTAAAAAATTGTCTAGTTTATCATCAAAAACAATTTGAATATTTTTAAAATAACTTCCATCATTTAATTCAATAAAACCAAATGTTTTTGAATCTCTAACAGTTTTTACCCAACCTTCTATACAAATTTCTTTGTTTTCATATTTATCAGTTTCTAAAAATAAATTTTTAATAATTTCCATATTACGCCTCCAATTAATATACATAACTATATCATAGAAGATTAAATTAGGCAATAAAATTAGATAAATAGTATTGTTTTTTTAAAATTTTTAATTTTAAATTAATTTATGTGATATAATACTAAAGTTAAAATATATTTTTTAGTATGAAAGGAGACGTAAATGTTAGAACTTAAAAATATAAAAAAAGTATATGAAACAGGAGAAGAGAAGGTAGATGCTTTAAAGGGTGTAAGTATAAAGTTTAGAGAATCTGAATTTGTATCTATACTTGGTCAAAGTGGGTGTGGTAAAACTACTTTATTAAATATTATTGGTGGTTTAGATAGATATACTTCAGGAGATTTAATAATAAATGGTAAAACAACTAAAAAATTTAAAGATAGAGATTGGGATGCATATAGAAATTATAAAATAGGTTTTGTATTTCAAAGTTATAATTTAATAGGACACCAAACGGTGCTTTCAAATGTTGAACTTGCTTTAACAATAGGTGGAATTTCAAAAAAAGAAAGAAAAGAAAGAGCAATAAAAGCATTAGAAGAAGTCGGATTAAAAGATCAAATACATAAAAAACCTAATCAATTATCAGGAGGCCAAATGCAAAGAGTTGCTATTGCAAGAGCTTTAGTAAACAATCCTGATATAATTTTGGCAGATGAACCAACTGGAGCACTTGATACAAAAACTAGTATACAGGTAATGGAAATATTAAAAAAGATTTCAAAAAACAAATTAATTATAATGGTAACACATAATCCAGAACTTGCTGAACAATATTCAAGTAGAATTATAAGGATTTTAGATGGAGTAATTACAGAAGATACAAATCCTATAAAAGAAAATGAAAATATTGTAAAAAATAAAACAAATAAAATTGGTAAAACTAAAATGAAATTTTGGACTGCATTTAGATTAAGTTTAAATAATTTACTTACTAAAAAAGGAAGAACAGTTTTAGTTGCTTTTGCTGGGTCTATTGGAATAATTGGAATTGCATTAATACAATCAGTTTCTAATGGATTTCAAAATTATGTGGATAGTATACAGGAAGATACATTAACATCATATCCATTAACTATTATGCAAGAATCTACAGATGTTACTTCAATGCTGTTATCACTTACATCTGGAGATGGGGAAAATGATAATTCAAATACAGTATCTGAAAAACAATATATTACTGATATGTTATCATCATTAAGTACTAATGATTTAAAGAGCTTTAAAAAATATATGGAAGAAAATTATAACGAGATAAATGATGATATTTCAACTATAAAATATTCATATAGTGTTGATCCATTAATTTATACTGTTGATGCAACAGGAAAAATTGCAAAACTTAATCCAAGTAATGTATTTACATCTATGATGGGATCATCAAATTTGTTAAGTTCATATTCAGCTATGACATCAATATATTCTGAAATGATTGATGATAAAGAAACTTTAAATTCATCTTATGATGTATTAGCAGGACGTTGGCCAGAAAATTATGATGAAATGATAATTGTATTATCAGAGCCAAATAGCATTTCTGATTTATTAGTATATTCATTAGGATTAAGAGATACAGAGGAATTAACTGATATGGTAACAAGTATAATGAGGGGTGAAGCTGTTGATATTAATAATGAGCCTTTAACTTTTACCTATGAAGATTTAATGAATGTAGAATTAAAATTAATAAGACCAACAGATTTATATAAATATAATAGTAAATATGATGTATATGAAGATATGAGCGAGGATAAAGAGTTTTTTCAAAAGTTATATGATAATGCTATATCATTAAAAATTGTTGGTATTGTATCTGCAAAAGAAGGTACAACTTCAATGGCTTTAAATCCAGGAGTTGCTTATACTAGCGACTTGATTGATTATATAATTGATTATTCTAAAGATACTGAAATGGTAAAAAAACAAATAGAAAATGAAGAAATAGATGTAATTTCAGGTTCAAAATTTGATGATGAAAAAAGTGGATTAGATTTAGATTTTGCAGATTTAGTAAGCGTAAATAGTAGTAAACTTCAAAGTGCTTTTAATATAAATATAGATCAAACTTCAATTGAAAAAGAAACACAAAATTATATGAGCGAAATTTCAGATTCTATAACTACAGATATAACACCTGCTAAAGAGACTTTTTTAAATAATTTAAATACATTTGCAAATGGAATGTTTAATAGTATAACAGAAGAAATTACTACAGAAAATATTGATTTAATTGTTACAAATTATTTAGATGAGTATGAGCCATCACAAATAATGAGTGAAATGGAAAATACTTATGTTATACCAAAAGATACTTTTAAAACCGCATATTCTGGTTTGTTAAAATCATTATTACAAGTATATGTAAGCACAGTATCACCTACAGTGATTCCAGAAGCGGTTCCTACAGTAATTACAAGTTATACATCAAGTGCACCTATAATTGGTACAGCAGAAACAATGGCTAAAGCAATGACTGAAACTGTTATGAAAAAGAGCATTTTGACTAAAGTTGGAGAGCTTATGAATAATTTAACAGGAAGTTTTGCTTCAGCATTTAATGTAGATCAAGATAAAATTGCTAGTGCATTTCAATTAAAAATGACAGAGGAAGAGCTTACAAGAATTATAACTGCAATGATGTCAACAACTGATAATAATGCAAAAACAAATTTAATATCATTAGGATATCAAGATAAAGAAGAACCAACATATATATCATTTTACTTTAATAGTTTTGACGGAAAAGAACATTTTATTGATTTTATAGATTCATATAATGAAAAAGTTTTAGCAAATGGAGAAGATGATAAAGAAATAAATTATACAGATACAACTGGAATTTTAATGGATTCAGTAAAAACTATAGTAAATGCAGTTACCTATGTTTTAATTGCTTTTGTATCAATTTCGTTAGTGGTATCATCAATAATGATAGGAATTATAACATATATATCTGTATATGAAAGAACAAAAGAAATTGGAATTTTAAGAGCTATAGGTGCTTCAAAGCGAAATATTTCTTCGATATTTAATGCAGAAACATTTATAATAGGATTACTTTCAGGATTGTTTGGAATTGGAATAACTTATATATTAATACCAATTATAAATACCATATTACATCATTTTACTGGAAATATTCCATTAAGTGCAGTGTTAAATCCAGATAATGCAATTATATTAGTAGCACTAAGTGTTATATTAACTTTAATCGGTGGATTAATACCTGCTAGAGCAGCATCGAAGAAGGATCCTGTAATTGCTTTAAGAACAGAATAATAAAAATACGGAGGAAAAATGAGTATTACTTTTTTAGAATATTTAAATAGTGTAATTCATAATCCAGCCTTAATACTAATATCGCTTCTTACATTAGGAGTAGTATTAGTGAATCGGATGGACAGATGCACCAAATGCAATTGCAACGTGTGTTTCAACTCGTTCGCTATCACCAAAAAAATCAATTATAATGGCTGCAATATTTAATTTTTTAGGAGTTTTTGTAATGACAGCTATAAATGCAAATGTTGTTGAGACTATATATAATATGGTGAATTTTGGAAACAATTCAGGACAAGCATTAATAGCGTTAGCTTCAGCTATGTTTGCAATTGTAGTATGGGCTGTAATGGCATGGTGGTTTGGAATACCAACAAGTGAAAGTCATGCATTAATTGCAGGAATATCTGGTGCAGCAATTTCAATTCAAGGTGGAATTTCTGGAATAAATGGTTTAGAATGGATGAAGGTTATATATGGATTAGTTTTATCTACCATTTTGGGATTTGGATTGGGATATTTTGTAACAAAATTAATTAGAAAGATATGTAAAAACATTCAAAAGCAAAAAACAACTAGATTTTTTAAAAAATCTCAAATAGTTGGTGGAGCAGCAATGGCGTTTATGCATGGTGCTCAAGATGGACAAAAATTTATGGGGATATTTTTATTAGGAATTGCATTAGCAAAAGGAAATACAGAAGTAATAAATTTTACAATTCCATTATGGCTAATTATATTATGTTCTGCAACTATGACTTTAGGTACATCAATAGGTGGATATAGAATAATAAAAAAAGTTGGTATGGGAATGGTAAAAATGGAAGCTTATGAAGGAAGTGCAGCAGATATTGCAGGTGCAATATGTTTACTTGGATCTACAACTTTAGGATTACCAGTTAGTACAACACATACAAAAACAACAGCAATTATGGGAGTTGGGGCTGCGAAGCGACTTTCAAACGTAAATTGGAAAGTTGTTAAAGAAATGGCTCTTGCATGGATATTAACATTTCCAGGATGTGGATTACTAGGATATATTGCTACATATGTTTTTACAAAAATATTTTAGATAAAGGATGATTTATATGAAAAAGAAAGAAGTTTTAAATTATTTTGATGAACTAGCTGAATCAGTAGTTCTTTCAAAAGAATGTGCAATAAAACTAAAAAATTTTATTTTAAATTTTGATAGAAATAAAATGCAAGAAGTAAAGCAAGAAATACATGAAATAGAGAACATAGCAGACAAAAGATTACAAAAAATAAAAGAATACTTAATAAAAGATTTTCTACCACCAATTGATAGGGAAGATATTTTATTTACTGCGCACAGAATAGATGATTTAGTTGATGGAATAGATGAAATAGTTATAAATATGAGTATACTTAATATTAACAATATAGAAAATAATATGATTAAATCAATAGATTTATTAATAGAATCAACCGAAATGGTACATGAATTAGTTTTAAAACTTAAAAATCTAAAAAAAGTTGAAGAAATAGAACAGAAAATAATAGAGGTAAATCATATAGAAGAACTTGGGGATGAATTATATGAAAAATCAATAATGCAACTTTACAAAAACGAAAAGCAAGATGCAATTCATATTCAAAAATGGACAAAAATTTATGAAATAATAGAAAATTATTTTGATAACTGTGAAAAAATAGCTGATGGAATAGAAGGTATATTAATGAAAAATAGTTAAAAAAATTAAAACTAAACTATGTAGTAGTCATTGAGTAACATCAATGACTTTTTTTATGCCAGAAATATTTTTACAAATTTTATTCTATATGCTAGGTAAAAAATGGAGGAGATAAAATATAAGAAAAGTGTTGTTTTTTGTAATTTCTTTGTATAAAATAATAATTAGGAGTATATTTTGGATTTTAGCACAAAAAGAAACAAAAGAAAAATGGAGTGAAATTAAATGACAGTTAAAACCATTGGGGCTGTAACACACACACACAATACAATTTAATAAATATAAAAAAGAATAAATGTAAACACTATATTTATGTATTTTTTGCGTATACAAAAAATATGTAAATATGGTGTTTTTGTTATTTATAAAGAAACGCATAAATATTAAAATATTATTTTTTTAAATAAAATGTTCCCAAGGCATATTTTAAATTTTTAATAATGTTTTTTGTAAACCTTGGTGTCGCAATCATCAAAACAAGATTAAATATGATGAATGCTCCAAATTGTACTCCGCTACGCTTTGTTTGGTCGCTTACGCGGTTTACTAAAAATATTATTAAAAATCGTAGGGGCGATTTTAATCGCCCGAAAAATATAAAATTGTTATTAATTTTTATGTTAAAAACATAGATAAAATAAAAAAGGAGGGGTTTCAAAAAATGAAACAAAAAACAAACGAAAAAGGTATAACACTAATAGCATTAATAATAACAATAATAGTAATGTTAATATTAGTAACAATTACCGTAACAATTGCAATGGAGGGAGGTATATTTACTAAAGCAAAAGAAGCAGCAAAACAATCACAAATAAAAGCAGATGAAGAAACATTAAGCTCAATAGTAGCAAGTGCATACGATAGTATTACAGGAGAAATAAAATATGCTGATTTAAAAAGTGCATTAGTAGACAAAAAATGGAGTATAGATAGCCAAGAAAGTGATGAAACATGGACATGTATAAGTCCAAAAGAAAACAAATTTACAGTAACTAAAAAAGGAAAAATAACATATGTAGAAAACACAGAAACCAGAAAAGATGAAGAAGAAAAAATAACTCCAGGTGCAACATTCAACGATGATGCTTATGGCAACGCCGATGGTATTACCGGTGATGTTACATTAACTTGGGATGAATTAAAACTTGCAGCAAACGGCACTACGTATGGTTATGATGCTTCTGCCATTTCCGATATAATGATTGGTCCAAACGCATTTTGCATTGATTACTTAAACTTTTATGCAAGTTTAATAAGTATAACAATCCCAGACAGTGTAAAGACTATTGGTGGTAATGCTTTTCTGCGTTGCATTGGATTAACGAGCATAACAATCGGAAACAGTGTGGAAAGTATTGGTGATAATGCGTTTGGAGAATGTACCGGCATAATGAGTGTATCAATAGGAAATAGTGTAGAAAGAATTGGTAATAATGCATTTGAAGGTTGCGACAATTTAACAAGCGTAACATACAAAAGCACAGAATATACAAGCGTTTCAGCTTTAACAACGGCATTAAAAAACAACGGTGTTACAGCTGGCAAATTGGCATTTGACGCCTGCGGTATTGATGATGAATCATACTGTTGTGGCTGTTGTAACCCGGATGAACGTTGCTACTGTTACGAAGGCTGTTGTGATAGTTGTGGTGTGTGGTATTGCTCTGAACATGGTTACTGTGATTGTGAAGAACCATATTGTTGTGGTGGTTGTAACCCGGATGAAGATTGCGTCTGTCACGAAGAATATTGTGATAGTTGTGGAAACTGGTATTGCTCTGCACATAGTTGCTGTGGTTGTGGAGAACCATATTGTTGTGGCTGTTGTGACCCGGATGAAGCTTGCGACTGTTGCGATGACTATTGTGATATTTGCGAGACCGATTATTGTTCAACACATAGTTGCTGTAATTGTGAAGAATAAAAAAGCATAAATAATAAATTATTTTAAAACTCATAATACAACCTTCATACGAATATTATTAAACAAATGTATTCGTATGGGGGTTTTCTTTATGCATGGAATATCAATAGAAGAACGTGCTGTGATTTTAGCACAGTATATAATAGATACAGGAGATACGGTAAGAGGTACTGCTAAAAAATTTGGAATTTCAAAAAGTACAGTACACAAAGATGTTAGTGATAGATTAATTCATATTAATAAAGTACTTGCTTTAGAAGTAAGAAAAATTCTTGATGAAAATAAAGCAGAAAGACATATTAGGGGTGGAATGGCAACTAAATTAAAATATAGTAAAGAAAAAATTTCATAAAATAATTTTCACAACATCTCAAAATTCGACATAAAATATAGTAGCCTATTTGTTTTGAGGTGAATTTTATGAAAATAAAAAAAGGAGACATAGTTGGAAGAATTTCTTATAAAAAAGATATTTTATTTATTGTAGATAGATTAATTAATGTTCCCAAAACAGAAGAGATAGCTATTTTAAAAGGATTAACTTCAAGAATAGAAGCAGATAGTTATATTAGCGATTTGGAAGTAATTGATAAGAAAATTGTAGAACAGGAAATAGAAAATTGTCAAAAGGTTATATTGAATAGAATAGAATATTCAAAGGAAGTGTTTAATAGTAATTTTTTTAAAAGACAAAAAATTTATACAGGTAAAATTTTGCATTTGGATGGTGATAGAAAATATACAGAAAAATCTATACAGTATTATAACAAGCTTAATTTAAATGCAGTAGTAAAAAATATAGCAGAAAGTAGACAGGAAAATGTAGTTATACCTTTGTTAAATAAATATAATCCAGATATTTTAATAATTACAGGACATGATGCCATGATTAAAAGAGGTAATAATTATCATAATATATATAATTATAGAAATTCAAGATATTTTATAAATACTGTAAGAGAAGCTAGAAAATGGGGAAGAAATTCTGAAAAATTAGTAATATTTGCAGGAGCATGTCAAAGTTATTTTGAAGGAATTATGAATGCAGGTGCTGATTTTGCATCATCACCTGGAAGAATATTAATAGATTTTATTGATCCATTAATTGTTGCAGAAAAAATTGCAACAACATATAGTTACCAAATAGTAAGCAATTATGAAATTGCTAAGGATATAAGAGAGGGATTAAATGGAATAAACGGTATTGGAGCCAGAGGAAAAAAGAGAATAATTGCTTAAGAAATATTTTTGAAACAATATTGTAATACAAATGTAATAATGTAATAAAAAAACTATGCACCACTACAACGTCAACAGGTTCAATGATTTGAGACAAAGCTTCTTTTTTTGACATTTTTCATGCACGATGTTATAATTCTAATCAATTCAAGGAGCAAAGGTGAGTGATTGTATGATACTCAAAAATGACATCTCTAGTATTAAAACAGAGATTGGAGAAAAAATTGGACAAAAGATAATTGTAAAAGGATCACTTGGGAGAAATAAACCTTTTGAAGAACAAGCAGTAATAAAAGAGACATATCCCAATATTTTTGTAGTTAATTACGAAGAAAATAATACAAATGTAAGCTACAGATATACGGATATATTAACAAGAGATTTAGAGGTTTCAGTATTTGATGGAGAAGGGTATTGCCCTTTAATACCACCAATAGGAAAGTAATTTTAAAATAAAAATTTAATTGAAAAATTCCTAAAATTTTAGGAATTTTTTTTTATGCTGTTAATATAATATAATTATAAAACTTTTGAGGAGGGATAGAATATGGCAATAGAAACAGCCAAAAACAAAATATGTATGCATCAAATAGTTGAAAAAATGCAAGATGAAATTTTTGCTGAGGGGGATGTAATTGTTAATGATATAAAACCAGACATATTAAATATAATAAGTACAAATGGTACAGTATGTGTATATAAAAAAGAAGTGACAGATGGAAAAATAAGAATAGATGGAAGAATAAATACCTATATTATATATTTAGCAAATGATGAAAATGGAAGCACAAGAACTTTAAATACAAGCTTAGATTTTACATATGTAACTGAGATAAGCACCTGTAAAGCAGGGATGATATTTGATGAAAATATAAATTTAAAAAAAATAGAATGTAAGGTTCTTAACGAAAGAAAAATAAATGTAAAAGCATTTTTAAACATACAAGGAATTTTGTATTCTGATGAGAATATTGAGATTATAAGTAAAATAGAAGGCGAAGATGATATTCAGGTATTAAATACAAATAAAAAAATAAATTCATTAATTGGGAATGGTACAACCAAAGTATTTGCTAAAGATACTTTAAGAGTAGAGGATAATATTGCAGAAATAATGAAAGTTAATACTAAAATATTAAATAAAAGTATGAAAATTAGTTATAATAAAGTACTTGCAAAATCTGAATTAAATGTATCAATAGTGTATTTAACAGAGGATAATAGAATTTGCAATGGAAATATTGTAATTCCTGTTATGGGATTTATTGATATAGAAAATATAAGTGATGACAATAAGTGTGATATTGAGTATAGAATGAAAAATATAATTATAAAACCAGATTCTAATACTGAAAATTCAATTTATATTGAAGCTGAAATAGAAATTTCGTGCTTGGTGTATGAAGAAAAAGAAATTACTTTAATTGAAGATATGTATAGTATATATTCTAATTTAAAATTTGATCAGAGGGAAATAAAAAGCATAGTAGAAAAGGGATTTTTAACAGATATATATAATGTTAATAAACAAATTTCTATACCAGAAATAGAAAATGATAAAGTATATAACATAGAAATAATTCCTGAAATTAATAGCTATACAATAAAAGAAAATAGAATTTTATATGAAGCTAATTTAAAAATAGAAATATTATTTAATTCAAATAATTCTGTTGAAACCAAAACAATAGAAATTCCTTTCAATTTTGAGATAAATTCTGATAGTATAAGTGAAAATGATAATATAAAAACTATGATTAACATAGTTAAAGAAGAAATAAATACCTCATTAGAAAATATAGATATAAATATTTCTGTTGAATTTAATACAACATTATTCAATAATGAATTTTTGAACTTAATTGAAAATATATCAATAGAAGAAAGCAGAACAAGTGATATATACAGTATGGTAATTTATTTTGTAAAAAAAGGTGACACCTTATGGAAAATTGCAAAAAAATTTAGAAGTACTATAGAGGCTATAGCTAATGCGAATGGAATAGACGATATAAATAAAATTTATCCAGGAGAGCAATTGTATATTCCTAAATATGTGAAGAAGCATATAGCATAAGATGGATGTTATTTATTCAAGACACAGGCTAAGAAAACAAAGAAAAAGATTTAATAATCCTAAAATAAAAAAAATTAATAAATTTTTAATTATTATATTTATAGCAATTTTAACAATGAGTATAATGATTAAATCAATAAATCCAATATTTGAAGAGTTATGTATAGAAAGAGTAATTAATATTGCAACAACAATAATTAATGAAGAAAGTAATTCAGTATTAAAAAATAATGATTATAGTCAAATAGTTGAAATACTAAAGAATGAAGAAAATATCACAAATATAGTAAAAACAAATGTAGTGTTAATTAATGAGATAGCTTCAGATATTACGTTACGAATAGAAAATCGTTTTAAAAATTTAGAAAATGAAAAAATTAAAATTCCAATAGGTGCTTTAACAGGAAGTAAATTTTTTGCTGGAAGTGGACCAGGTATTGGAATAAAAATAATACAAACACAAAGTATTAAATCTGAATTAAAAACAGAATTTGAAACTCAAGGAATAAACCAAACTGTATATAGAATTTTTTTAGAATTAAAGGCATCTGTAAATATTATTACACCATATAAAACAATTAATAAAGAAATTACAAACCAAATATTGTTAGTAGAAACTGTTATATTAGGTAACGTTCCGGAAACATATTATAATTTAGAAGGAATAGATAGCGATGGTTCCATGAATTTAATTAATTAATATAATAAAAGAAAAGGTTTTACCTTTTCTTTTATCTTTTTATTTTATTGGTTGTAGTTTTATCAAATTCTTTATCTCTTATTTTGACTTTACTTATTTTTTTATAAATTGGTAAATCTGTACAAACTGATAAAATATCTTTTTTTATTGATTCTTGAGTAGGTGTATTTTCTAATTTTTGAACTTTATCCTTATTCAAAAATACTTCTGCAAGTAAACCTATTTCTAAACCATCTTTATCTTTAATTCCTCTAACAATAACTTCTTGTATATATGGAATTGATAAAATATAATTTTCAATTTCTTCTGGAAATACATTTTTACCATTGTTTAGAACTATTAAATTTTTCTTTCTACCTGTAATTAATAATTGACCTTTATCATTAATTTTTCCATAATCTCCTGTATTAAACCAACCATCTTGTAATACTTCATTTGTAAGTTTTTCATTTTTATAATATCCAAGCATTACAGTGTCACCTTTAACACAAATTTCTCCATCACCTTCAGAAGTTACATTTACAAGTTTTATATCTACACATGGTAAAGGAATTCCAACAGTAGTACAGTCGTTAAAATTATCCATATTTGCTGCGACCAAAGGAGAACATTCTGTTATACCATAACCATTAATTAAATTTATACCAATACTATCAAAAAAATCACCAAGTTCTGCTCGCAAAGGAGAACCACCAACAACAATTTTTTTAAGATTTCCACCAAATGCTTTGTGAATTGATTTAAATAATTGTTTTCTTAAATCAATTTTTGCTTTTCTTAAAATGTTGCTAGTTTTAATTAAAAACTTTAAAGCAGATTCTTTGTTGTTTTCTTTGGCGTTTGACCATATTTTTTTATAAAATAGTTCTGCAAAAGCAGGAACTAAATAAATATAATCTGGTTTATATAATTGTAAGTTTTTAAGAACCGATTTTAAATTGTCGTTTATACAAATTGTTGAGTGATGATGAAGTGCAACTAAAATTCCAGCTATAGCTTCATATGTATGATGATATGGAAGAACAGATAAACAACAATCATATACAGTAGAAACTTGTAAACCGTAATAAATAATACTTACAAGATTGTGTTCAGATAACATAACTCCTTTTGCCATACCAGTTGTACCTGAAGTATAAACTAACATTTTAAGTACATTTGAATCACTTTTTAATGATAAATAATCGGTATTACCATTTTCAAAAAATATTTTTCCAGTATTAATAAATTTATTATAACTTAATACTTTATCAGATTCTTCTTCTTGATCAAATCCAATAAAATATTTAATTTGTGGAATTTTTTCTTTAAATTCTTCTATAAATTTAGTATATTTTTTACTATAAAATAATACGTTACTATCACTATTTATAAGTAAACTTATAATATCTTCTTTTGGAAGTTCTTTATCTATGGGGATAAAAACACCATTACTTTTTAAAACTGTTAAATAAACAGTTAGCCATTTATAACTATTTTCACCAATAACTGCAATATGATTACTTTGCATTCCAATATTACAAAGAGCAGTGCCAAGATTTATTGTATCTTGATTAAATTCTTTGTATGTAACATCTATTATTTTTCCGTTTTGTTTATATTTAAATGCTAGTTTGTCACCAGCTTCGGATTCAGCTAAATCTAACATTTCTTTAATTGAGTTGATTTTTTTTACATTATAATAAGTTAAATTTTCTAGTTTTCCCATAAATTTTACCTCCTGAAGCACAAAAACTAAATAATCTAGTTTTCAAAACTAATTATATATGATATAATATATAAAGTCAATTAAAAACAAACATTTTACAAAGAAATATAATTATGGTAATATAAAAAAACAAGGAGGATTTTTAATGAATATTGAAGATAAAGATTTAATAAATTATCATTGCCCAAGATGGAATGAACTTCCTGAAATTGAATTATATGTTGATCAGGTAGTTTCAATAATTCAAAAGAATTTGGCTGTTTTTTCAAAGGATAAAGAAACTCCAGTTATTACATCTAGTATGATAAATAATTATGTTAAAAATAATATTCTAGAAGCTCCAGAAAAGAAAAAATATAAAAGAGAGCATTTAGCAAAATTATTTGTAATATGTATTTGTAAGAAATTAATGAGTATATCTGAAATTGGGGAATCAATAAAAATAATGCAAAAAATATATTCTGTTGAAGATGGGTATAATATTTTTTGCGAAGAATTAGAAAAAGCAATAAAAAGAACTTTTGAGTTTAAGGAAAAAAATAATGACAATAACGAAGAAGATAGCAGAGAATTAACAACATTAAAAGCTATAACAGCTGCTTTTTCAGATGCTGTTTTAGTAGATAAATTAATTGCAATGAGAAATAAGTAAATTTTTGTATTTTTATGTTGAAAAAAATTTTCCATCATATATAATATAAAATATACAATAAATATATGGGGGAAAATAATAATGGGAATTAAAAATTTAACAAATGAAGGAAGAATTATTACAAAAAAATTGGGATGTTTTAATGTTATGGAGTATGTAAAAGATTTATCTGTTAGTCCATATAATGCAACATCTCAATATTTTATGTCTAAAATGGGAGTAAGAAGACGTCAATTACTTTGTAGAATCGAAGATTCTTCAATAACAATGCAAGCAGGTGCTTTACAATGGATGTCAGGAAATATTCAAGTAAAAACAGATGTTAAAGGAGTTGGAGATTTTATAGGAAAAACTTTTAAAGGAGCTGTTACAAAAGAATCTGCAATAAAACCTGTTTATACTGGTTCTGGAATAATAGCATTAGAGCCTACATATAAATATTTAATTTTATGTGATGTTGGTTCATGGGGAACTTCTGGAGTTACAATAGAAGATGGAATGTATTTAGCATCAGATTCTAATGTAGAAATAGGTATATCAAGAAGAAAAAATGTATCTTCTGCATTATTAGGAAAAGAAGGATTGTTTAATGTAAACTTAAAGGGAAATGGAATTGCAGCTTTAGAAAGCAATGTTCCAGAAGAAGAATTAATTGAAGTTGAATTAAATAATGGTGAATTAAAAATAGATGGTAAACAAGCTGTATGTTGGTCAACATCACTTGATTTTACGGTAGAAAGAACAACAAAAACATTAATAGGATCAGCAGCATCAGGAGAAGGATTATTAAATGTATATAGAGGAACAGGAAAAATATTAATGAGCCCTGTTGCTCCAACTGATTCTTTATTCTCTGCAACAAATACTGTAGGAGCAAAAGCTGCAGACCCTACAAGCAATGCTTTAGGTGGTTTTGTTGGAGGACTACTAGGAATTAACTAAAAAGCTTTATAGTTAAAAACAAGTTTTTTTATAAATAAAAAATAAAACAAAAACTCGGAAATATGCTTCCGAGTTTTTTGTAATATAAAATTTTATCTTTTTGAAAATTGAGGTGCTTTTCTTGCTTTTTTAAGTCCGTATTTTTTACGTTCTTTCATTCTTGCATCTCTTGTTAAGAAACCTGCAGATTTTAATGCTGGTCTATATTCGTTATTTGCTTCTAATAAAGCTCTTGCAATACCGTGTCTTACAGCACCTGCTTGACCGCTAATTCCACCACCAGTTACTTTAGCTGATACATCATATTTATCTAATGTATTTGTTGTAACTAAAGGTTGTTTTACTATAACTTTTAATGTTTCTACTCCAAAATATTCATCTAAAGGTTTACCATTAACAGTAATATTTCCATTTCCGTTTGTTAATCTTACTCTAGAAATTGAACTTTTTCTTCTACCTGTTCCACAGAATGCTATTTTATCTGATTTTTTTGCTGACATACTATTTTACCTCCCAAATTTCTGGTTTTTGTGCTTGGTTTTCATGTTCTGAACCAGCATAGATTCTTACTTTATTAATCATTTGTCTTCCTAATCTATTGTGTGGAAGCATACCTTTTATTGCAAGCATCATTGCTTTTTCTGGATTATTTTCAAGCATATCTTTAGCAACAACTTCTTTCATGCCACCAATATATCCTGAATGATGTCTATAAATTTTTTGTTCTGATTTTCTTCCTGTTAAAATAACATTTTTTGTATTTAAAATAATTACATGATCACCTGTATCTACGTTAGGTGTAAATGTAGGTTTGTGTTTACCTCTTAATAATTTTGCAGCTTCTGCAGCAACTCTACCTAATGGTTTGTTACTTGCATCAATTATATACCATTTTCTTTCAATTTCGCCTTTTTTAGCTGAATAAGTAATATTGTTCATTGAAAATGTTCCTCCAATCTAATTTTTATTTTATTTATAGTTTAACTTTTAAGCTACCGGGCAAGGGCTTAAATATAATCTATAAAAATTCGTACTTATGTATTTTAATATAAAATTATAAAAAAGTCAACAAAAATGCTTGACTTTTTTAAAAAAATAGGCTATTATTAGATAGTTAAAGAAGAAGATTCCACTTCTCACCTTATCTAATAATGGAAAAAGGTTAATATTAATTACAATAAATAGTAATATAAATATTATGTGGAGTGCTTGTTCTTTGAGAACAAGTTTTTTTATGGAGGTGAGCTATATAAAGCAAGACCAATTGATTAATGAACAAATAAGATTTAGAGAAGTTCAGGTAATTGATGACGAAGGAAATAAATTAGGAAAAATGTTGACATCTGAAGCTATTGATTTAGCAATGGATAAAAATTTAGATTTGGTTTTAGTTTCTTCAAATCCAGAAAATCCAGTTTGCAAAATGATGAATTATGGAAAGTATAAATTTGAGCAAGCTAAACGTGAAAAAGAATCTAAAAAGAAACAAAGAGTACTAGAATTAAAAGAATTAAGAGTTACCCCAAACATTGAAGAACATGATTTTAACTTTAAAGTTAAAAATGCACAAAAATTTTTAAATGATGGAAATAAAGTTAAAATTACAGTTAGATTTAGAGGAAGAGAACTTAATTATGTTAAATTAGGTGAAGAAGTATTAAACAATTTTATAGAAGCATTATCAGAAACATCAACAGTTGAGAAAAAGCCTTTATTAGAAGGTAAAAATATGTTTATAATACTTGCACCAAATAATAAATAACAAAAATTCAAGGAGGGAATAAGAATGCCAAAATTAAAAACAAACAAAGCAGCATCAAAAAGATATGGATATACAGCAACAGGAAAAGTAAAAAGAACAAAATCAAACAGAAGACATTTATTAGCAAATAAAACAGCAAGACAAAGAAAATCTGGAAAAGTACAAGATGCTTATGCAGATAAAACTTGTGAAAAAGGAATTAAAAAATTATTACCATATGGGTAGGAGGGAGAATAAAAAATGGCAAGAGTAAAAACAGCTAGAATAACTAG
The DNA here is from genome assembly GCA_002314935.1 of Clostridiales bacterium UBA1742. Lineage (GTDB taxonomy): Bacteria > Bacillota > Clostridia > TANB77 > CAG-508 > CAG-452. The sequence goes on from DCHW01000024.1 coordinate 33,364, forward strand.
AAAAAAACATAAAAAAGTATTAAAACAAGCAAAAGGATATTTTGGAGCAAAAAGTTACAGATTTAGAAATGCAAATCAAGCAGTTTTAAAATCTTTATCTTATTCATATGTAGGAAGAAAAGATAAAAAAAGTAACTTTAGAAAATTATGGATCGCAAGAATAAATGCTGCAGCTAGACAAAATGGAACAACATACAGCAAATTAATTGCAGGATTAAAAAAGGCTAATGTTACAGTAAATAGAAAAATGTTAGCAGAACTTGCAGTAAATGATAGTAAAGCATTTGCAGAATTAGTAAACACAGCTAAAAATGCATAATTAAAGTAAATAAAACAAAAAAGAGAAGTACTTTAAAGATACTTCTCTTTTTTTTTCTATATCCATTCTCCAAATTTTTTAATATATATTTTTTTGGCAAATAATGCAAAAATACAGTATAGAATAGGTATACCAATAATAATTTGTAAATAATTAAGTGTAACAGGTGCCAAGCCAATAGCTGTACCTAAAAATGTATAAGGTACTAAAATTCCAATAATACTTAAAAGAATAGAAGAAATATATACTATTGTATTTGCATTACTTTCTATAAATGGTTTTTTTGCAGTTCTTATTATATGCATTCCCATTAAATTGGAAACAATACTATAGCTAAACCAAACAGTTTGAATTATTGCAGCTTCTCTAATTCCAAAAACAAACCATAATGAAGCAAATACAAGTAAATCAAAAATAGAACTTAGTGGTCCCATAAAAAACATAAAATGTTTTAAACTTTGTATATTTATGTTTTTTGGAGATTTTATATATTCATCATCAACATTATCAAAAGGTATAGTTAATTGTCCAAAATCATATAATAAACCTTCTACTAACAATTGAATTGGTGTTTCTGGTAAAAATGGAAATAAAACACTTGCGATTATTACAGACATTACTTCACCAAAATTAAAACTTATAGAGGTTTTTATATATTTCATTAAATTTCCGAAAGTTCGTCTACCTTCTTCAACACCTTGTAATAAAACATTTAAATCTTTTTCTAATAAAATTATATCTGCAGTTTCTTTTGCAATATCTACAGCAGTATCAACAGAAATACCAACATCTGAATTTGTAAGAGATGGAGCATCATTAATTCCATCACCCATGTATCCAACGACATTACCAGATTCTTTTAACAATCTTACAATTCTTGCTTTTTGGATAGGAGATAATTTAACAAAAACATTTGATTTTTTTAATAGCCTTAAAACAGCCATATCAGATAATTTATCTATTTGATTTCCAGTAATTATTTTTTTTGTGTTAATATTTACTTTTTTACAAACACATTTTGTAACAGCAGCATTATCTCCAGTTAAAACGATAACTCTAATTCCTGCATTATTTAATTTTTCAATAGCTAATTTGGCACTTTCTTTTGGTGGGTCAAGAAAACCTATAAAACCAACTAAACTCATATTTTTTTCGTCATCAACACTAAAAGATGTTATTTTATCAACATCCTTTCTTTGACAAACAGCAACAACCCTTAAACCTTCTTCGTTTAAATTATTTGCAATATTTCTAATGTTTTCTTTTATTTCTTTTGTGATAGGCATTAAGTTGTGATTATAATCAATAGTAGTACATATATTTAAAATTTCTTCTACAGCACCTTTAGTAATTAATAATTTTCCAGAATTATCTTCTACAACAACTGAAAGCCTTCTTCTGGAAAAATCAAAAGGTATTTCATCAACTTTTTTAAATTCTGTTGTTAGGTTGTTTAGGTTGTTTTTTAAAGCTCTTTGAATAACTGCTTTATCAATACTGCCTTTTAAACCTGTTTGAAAATATGAATTTAAAAAGGCGTGTTTTAAAACACGAATATCTTCATTTCCATATACATCTAAATATTTTTCTAAAACAATTTTATCTTCTGTTAAAGTACCTGTTTTATCAGTACATAAAATGTTCATTGAACCAAAATTTTGGATAGAATCTAATTTTTTTACGATGGTTTTCTTTTTTGACATTTTAATGGCACCTTTAGAAAGACAGGAAGAAAGTATAACAGGAAGAAGTAAAGGGGTTATTGTAATAGCAATTGCAACTGCAAATGTAAACGCAAGAACTGAATCATGTTTTTTGAAATTTGCGATAAATACAATTGGAATTAAAATTAACATAAATTTAATTAGTAATTTACTAATGTTTTCGATGCTTTTTTGAAAATTAGTTTTTGGTTTTCCATTTGTTAATGTATGAGCAATCTTACCAAAATAAGTTTGATCTCCCAAATTAATAACTACAGCTTTGGCACTTCCACTAATAACGTTAGTACCCATGAAACAAATATTATCTATATCTGCAATACTATCAATGGCATCTAATGATTTTATTTCTGTTTGGGCTACTTTTTTTACTGCATCTGATTCACCAGTAATGGAAGATTGAGAAATATATAAATCTTTAGATTCTATAACACGTAAGTCTGCAGGAATCATATCTCCTGCAGAAAGGGTAACAACATCTCCTATTGTTATTCGTTTAATAGGTATTTTTATTTCTTTGCCATTTCTAACAACTGTGGCAGTGGTTTCTACAAGCTGTTTTAATTTTTCTGCAGCATTATTTGAACGAAAATCCTCAATAAATTCTAAAAAGGTACTAACTAGTATTAAAATAATAATAACAATTATATTAACTGGACTAGGGTTTTCTGAAAGAATTATATCGGTGTAAAATAAAACAAATGTAATTCCTAACAAAATTATATTAAAAGGCGTAAGTAAACTTTCAAGAAAATAATTATACCATTTTTTTGACTTTGATTGTTTTATTTGATTAATACCATAAGTATTATAATTTTCTTCAGCTTGTTTTGAGGTTAATCCTTGAAGAGATACCTTGCGTTGTTTTATAAAGTCGTCTGTAGATAATATACAATTTTCTCCATAAATAGAAATTATATCAATATCCTCTTTTTTTTTCATTTTTCATTTTGATTCCTTCTTTCGTATAATGTAATTGTATTATATCACTAAATAAAAAAAGCAACACATATTTTAGTATTATTATTAAAATTTGTATAAAAAATGTTCTCTAAACAGAGAACATTTTTTTATTATGTGCGACGTTAAATCGTCGCACAAGAAAACCACGTGCTATGCACGTGAGGATACAAAAAGCGATAGCGTTCAGTAAAAAACCTTTTTTTGATATATAATAAGGCTAATCTGCCGATTGCCTAAAATATCAAAAGGAGGTTTTAAAATGAAATTTATAAAAAATGATGATGAGAGCAGTTTGTCTCATACTAAATGGAATTGTCAATATCATATAGTATTTATACCTAAATATAGGAGAAAAGCAATATATAGCAAACTGCGAAGTGATATAGGTAAATATTTAAGAAGACTATATGAATATAAAGGGGTGGAAATAGTAGAAGCAAATGCTTGTCCAGATCACATACATATGCTTGTAAAGATTCCACCCAAGTTAAGTATATCATCTTTTATGGGATATTTAAAGGGAAAGAGTAGTCTAATGATATTTGAAGAGCATGCAAATTTAAAATATAATTATGGAAATAGGCACTTTTGGGCTCAAGGATATTATGTAAGTACAGTAGGATTAAATAAAAATACAATAAAAAAATATATTCAAGAACAAGAAATTGAAGATAAAGTACAAGACAAAAGAAGTTTGAAAGAATATAAAGACCCGTTTACGGGTAAGTAAGAGTGACAAAGGCAATTGGCAGATAAAAGAAGCTCCCATGTGGGAGCAGCCAGTAATAAACCCTTATAGGGTTAAAGAAATACCGCCCGTTTTACGGGCGGATATTTATTTTATATCAGATTTTGGTGTTATGTTTTTTTCTAACAATTCAGGTTTTTTCATATATTTATAAAACTGTTTTAATGAATTAGCAAAATAAAATCCATCACAAATTCTTTCATCAGCAACCCATGATATTGAAATTGCTTTTTCTTCGACTATATTTTCATCTTCGCATATGTAGCTTTTTTTCTTTTTTCCCATAGCTAAAAATAAACCAGTAGTTCCAAAATCATATATATGATGATAAATAGAATCTATTCCTAATGAACCAACATTTGTCAAGAAGGCACTAGTGTGAAATGGGCTTGCATTAATTAATGCTTTACACATTAAACCATGTTTGTCTGCTAATTTTATACCACCCATAATTATTTTCATAAGAAAATTTGGAATAAGCCATAAAAACTTTGCAGTTTTATCTGTACTATTTTGAGCTTGTACATCTTTATTTTGAGCTATTGCTTGTTCTAATTTTTCTTTCACCTCAAATATATTTTCTTCTCCAGTAAATTTAAGTTTTATAGTTGTTTCCTCAATTTCATCTGAAAATTCTTTTTTTATAGCAAGAGAAATAAAAATTCCATCTCTAGCATAAGTCCTGCCATTCATAACAAATCTATTTAATGCTGGCCTTTCTGCAATTAATCTAATGAGTGCTGTATATATTATAGACATATATGATAACCTAGTACCTGTTTCTTTTTCTACTTTTGAAATATATTCATCTAAACTAGCTATAGGTAAATCTTGAGTATAATATACCTGGGAATCACTCCTTGTTTTCATAATATGTGGTATGATCCTAAAAAAAGGTCCTATAGTTTTTAATTTTCTACCATCTGGTCTGTGTCCAAACATAAAATCTCTCCTTCATTTTACTATTATATAACATAAATTAAAAAAAATGCAAGAAAAATGTCAAATAAATATTGAAAACACTATTATTAAAACACAAAAATAAAAATATAAAAAATTTGTAGTGGCGATTTTAATCGCCCGAGACCATGATGTAAAGCCAAAGAAAGAAGTATTGACAAAAACTAAAAAATTAAGTATAATAAATAAGTATTATTTTGGATTTAGGAGAGCAAAAATATGTCTAAAGCATGGAAAAGAATAGGAATAATTATTTTAATAATTGCATGTTTAATTAATATAACAATAAAGTTAGTTAATAAAGTTTCTTTTAAAGATGAAATAAATGCAGCAAAGACTTATTTCGAAAATTCAAAAAATGAAACAAAAAATTAAAAAAAGTTTGCAAATACAATAAATATATGATAAAATAATAAAAGTTTTTTTATAACCAAAGGAAGAGGTGAATACTATAATGAAAAAAGAAATACAACCAAATTATGATCAAACAACAGTTACATGTGCTTGTGGTAAAGAATATGCAGTAGGATCAACAAAATCTAATTTAAAAGTTGATGTTTGTTCTAACTGTCATCCATATTGGACAGGTAATTTAAGAAAAGATACAACAGGTGGAAGAGCTGATAAATTTAAAAAGAAATATGGAATTAACTAAAATAAACAAAAAAGGCACTCTTGTTTAGAGTGTTTTTTGTTTGTCAAATAAAATTAAATATATAGTAGTTTAAAATTACTTGATAAATTGGGTTAATTATAATAAAATATAGCAATAATGGAGGAAATAAACTTGGATACTAAAATAGAAGAACAAATACAATATATTAAAAAAGTAAAAGATATTAATAGTAAAAAGCTTAAATATTATATATTAACTATGGGATGTCAATTAAACGAAAATGATTCTGAAAAATTAGTTGGTATGATAGAAGAAATGAATTATACTGAATCTAAAGATTTTTTTGATGCTGATTTATATATTATAAATACATGCTGTGTTAGAGAGAATGCAGAAGAAAAAGTTTTTGGAAAACTTCGGAGAGCTTAAAAAAATTAAAGAAAATAAGGATATTATAATTGCTATTGGTGGATGCATGATGCAAGAAAAGCATATACAAGAAAAAATAAAAAAGAGTTATTCTTTTGTTGACATTATATTTGGAACACATACTTTATATAAGCTTCCAGAAGATATATATAATGCAATATATACAAATAAAAAAATTAAGGATGTAGTAGATATTGATGGCGAAGTTTATGAAGGAATCCCTATAAAAAGAATGGATAAAAATAGAGCATCAGTTACTATAATGTATGGATGCAACAATTTTTGTACTTATTGTATAGTACCATATGTTAGAGGAAGAGAGAGAAGTAGAAAACCAGAAAATATATTGAACGAAATAAAAGAATTAGCAAGTGATGGATATAAGGAAATAACTTTATTAGGGCAAAACGTAAATTCATATAATGGTGGAGAAAATTATGGGTTTGCCAAATTGTTAAGAGATATAGAAAAAATAGATGGTATACAGACAATTAAATTTGTGTCTCCACATCCAAAAGATTTTACAGATGATGTAATAGAAGCAATCAAAGATAGCAAAAAGATTTCTAAATTATTACATGTTCCTTTACAATCAGGAAGTACAAATATTTTAAAAGTAATGAATAGAAAATATACAAAAGAACATTATTTAAGTTTAATTGAAAAGATAAAAAAACAAGTTCCGGATATTTCATTTTCTACAGATATAATTGTTGGATTTCCTGGAGAAACTGAAGAAGATTTTGAGGAAACTTTGGATGTTGTAAAAAAAGTAAATTTTGAACAAATTTTTATGTTTATATATTCAAGAAGAGTTGGTACGCCTGCAGATAAAATGGAAAATCAAATACCAGAAGATATAAAACATAAAAGATTTGAAGTTTTAAAACAACTATATGAAGATAATATTGAAAAAAATAATCAAAAATATATAGGAACTATTCAAAATATTTTGGTAGAAGGTTATAGTAAAAATAATATTAATATGCTTACAGGAAGAACAGATACAAATAAAGTAGTAATTTTTGAAGGAACAAAAGAATTAATTGGAAAATTTATAAATATAAAAATAATTTCAGAACATAAATGGTATTTAAAAGGAGAAATTTAATATGGCAGAATTTTCACCTATGATGCAACATTATTTAAAAACAAAGGAAGAATATAAAGACGCAATATTATTTTATAGATTAGGAGATTTTTATGAAATGTTCTTTGATGATGCAATAACAGCATCTAGAGAACTAGAAATAACATTAACTGGTAGAGATTGTGGTATGGAAGAAAGAGCTCCAATGTGTGGGGTTCCTTTTCATGCTGCAGATGCATATATTTCTAGACTTATAGAAAAAGGATATAAAGTTGCTATTTGTGAACAATTAGAAGATCCAAAAGAAGCAAAAGGAATTGTAAAAAGAGATGTTATAAGAGTTGTAACTCCTGGTACTGTTATAGAATCAAATATGTTAGATGAAAAGAAAAATAATTATATAATGTCTATTTATAAAGAAGGAATATTTTTCGGAATAGCAATATGCGATATAAGTACTGGAGAATTTATGAGTACTAAAATTGTAGAAACAAATAACTTTGCAACCTTGTTAGATGAAATTTCTAAATATAATCCAGCTGAATTAATTGTAAATAAAATGCTTTTTGAATGTGAAGAAGAAATAAGAGATATAAAATTAAAATTTAATTTGTATATTAATTACTTAGAAGATAGTATGTTTTCAGAGAAAACAGAAGCAATTTTACAAGAATATAATATAATAGCAGATGATGGAGAAGTACTAGAAAATCTAGATAATAATACTTTTGAAGTAAAAGCAATAAACGGATTATTTGCATATTTAAATCAGACTCAAAAAATAAAACTAGAACATATAAATAATATTAAACTATATTCTGTTACAAAATATATGTTATTAAATTTAAGTACAAGAAGAAATTTGGAATTAACTGAAAAAATGCATGATAAATCTAAAAAAGGAACATTACTATGGGTTTTAGATAAAACTGCCACATCAATGGGTGGAAGACTTTTAAGAAAATGGATAAATGAGCCGTTAATTGATAGCAAAGAGATAAATAAAAGATTAAATGCTGTAGAAGAAATAAAAGATAATATGATGCTAAGAGATGATATTACAGGTTTATTAAAAACAATATATGATATAGAAAGATTAGTTGGTAAAATTGCTTATGGGAATTCTAATGCAAGAGATTTAGTCTCACTTAAAGCATCATTAAAAAGATTACCAGAATTAAAACAAATTTTGGCAGGAACAAAATCTGAGTTGTTACAAAATTTATATATTAATTTAGATGAACAAAAAGATATATATGATTTAATAGAAAAAGCAATAATAGATGAACCACCTATAACAGTTAAAGAAGGTGGGATAATAAAACAAGGATATAATGAACAAATTGATGAATATAAAAGAGCTAATCTAGAAGGAAAACAATGGTTAGTTAATCTTGAACTTAAAGAAAAAGAAGAAACAGGAATTAAAAATTTAAAAATTGGATTTAACAAAGTATTTGGATATTTCCTAGAAGTTACAAAATCAAATTTACAATTAGTACCATCAAAATATGTAAGAAAACAAACATTAACAAATTGTGAAAGATATATAACAGAAGAATTAAATGAGTTAGAAAGCAAAATATTGGGAGCAGAACAAAATTTAATAGCTTTAGAATATGAGTTGTTTATAGAAGTAAGAAACCGAATTGCAAAGAAATTAGAAAGTTTGCAAAAAACATCTAGTATTATTTCTATGTTAGATGTAATTACATCTTTTGCAACAGTTGCAGAAGATATGAATTATACAAAACCACTTGTAAATAATAATAGTGTGATAGATATAAAAGAAGGAAGACATCCTGTTATTGAAAAAATTATACCAACAGGTACATTTGTGCAAAATGATACATATTTAGATAATTTAAATGATAGTTTTTCAATAATTACAGGACCTAATATGGCTGGTAAATCAACATATATGAGACAGGTTGCATTAATTACATTAATGGCTCAATGCGGAAGCTTTGTACCTGCAACATCTGCAACAATAGGAGTTGTAGATAAAATATTTACGAGAGTTGGAGCATCTGATGATTTAAGTATGGGTCAAAGTACATTTATGCTAGAAATGATGGAAGTGGCTGAGATATTAAAAGAATCTACTAAAAAAAGCTTAATAATATTAGATGAAATTGGAAGAGGAACATCAACTTATGATGGATTATCAATTGCATGGGCTGTAGTTGATTATATAAGTAATAAAGAAAAAAATGGAGCTAAAACTTTATTTGCAACTCATTATCATGAGCTTACAGAATTAGAAGAGCAATTGGATGGAGTAAAAAATTATTCAATTGCTGTAAAAGAAAAAGGTGAAGATGTAATTTTCTTAAGAAAAATTGTAAGAGGTGGAACTGATGAAAGTTATGGTGTCCATGTTGCAAAATTAGCAGGAGTACCAAATGAGGTTGTAAAAAAAGCAAATGAAATTTTGAGAGGATTAGAAAGAAAAAGTATACTTGGCAAGAAAAATCTTGAAAAGGAAAATAAAAAAGTTGCAAGTGGTCAACTAGATTTGTATAACTATAAACTTGCTGAAGTAGCACACGAAATTGATAAGATAAATTTAAATGAACTTACTCCAATAGATGCCTTAAATATATTGGTTAAAATAAAAGATAAAATCAATATAGGTTTAAAATAGATATG
>DCHW01000009.1:0-16000 GCA_002314935.1 Clostridiales bacterium UBA1742
AATCGCCCCTACATTCTCTAATATTGAATTTTATACCTAAAAAATTAAATCTTGAGCCTGCCTCCGCGGCGAGCGGATTAACTTATTGATTACATATGGGTGAATTTTTCGCTAATAAAATAACGATATTTTACAGTGAAATTTTCCAAAATCATTGACACAATATTTATTTATTTTTTAATTTATATATAATTTTTATATTTTTTATGGTATTATTTATATAAAATAGGAAAAAGGTGTTTTGTATGAAAAATTATTATGAAATTTTACAAGTAAATAAAAATGCAACTCAAGAAATAATTGCTAAAGTATATAAAGTTCTTGCAAAAAAATATCATCCAGATGCTAATCCAGACAATAAAGAGGAAGCTGCTGAAAAATTTAAGGAAATAAGTGAAGCATATGAAATACTATCAAATGAAGAAAAAAGAAAAGATTATGACATTCAACTTGACGAAGAAAACTCTTCAACAAACGAAAATACAATTTCTTTAAATGATTATATGTCATTACAAAATTATTGTAAAGAATTAGAAAACGAATTAGTTTCATATAAGCTAGGAACAACTGCAAATACAGAACAACCTGGGCAAAATTATCATTCAAATGAATATCAACATTCAACCAAACAAACATATAATCAATATAATGTAAGTAAAGCTCAAGAAAAAGCATATCAAGATGCAATAAATAAAGCTTATCACGATTCTTATATTAATAATTTAAGAAACTTAGGATATAGAATAAGATATAAAAAAACATTAAAAGAACAGTTTAAAAATGTTCTTACATTAGTTATAACAGCCATCGTAGTTTTTATAGTTTTTAAAATTATATGGACTGTTCCTTCCTTAAAAAAATGGTTTTTAGGATTATTTAAAATTTAAAAAAATCCGATATATATTTATTATATATCGGATTTTTTATTTACCAATTTTTAGGCCCCATTGTATGTTCATGTGTGTGTTCTGCACCATCATATATTGTTTTAGCATTTTGAGTTGCATCTTTATCTTTATTTTTAATTTGATTTATAAATTCATCCCTATCTTTATTTGGAATTTCTCTAAATCTATCAATTATTTTTTTTATTTGATCTTCATTACATCCAAATTCTTTTAAAACACTTACTGCATTTATTGCATCAATTACTTCCTCATCATCCATATTTCCGTCTATCTTTAATTTTTTTACAGCATCAACCTCTTTTGTAGAAAGTTTTTTATCCTTTATTAATACTCCTATTTTTTCAGCAAGTTGTGCAGATTCAATAATATCTTCTATTTCCCACACAGTATTTGCCCTTTGCATTGAGTCTTTTTCTATACTATCTCTGCTTAAACTTCTATTTGAACCATTTTTTTCTTCTGCAGCTATACCTAAATATTTACCATCACGAGTTCTAGATACTAAATATGTAGTTGTATGTCCTGTTCCAACACTATCTGGAATATCTGTTGCAATTGCATAGTTACCTCTCATTAAAATTGAATCAACTGTTTTTTCTTTAAACTCACCATTTTCTATTATCCAAATTTTTTGTAATGAGTTACGCCCTTCATTATCTGTTGATAGATCAAGTACTTTCAATGGTTCTTCAGAATCTCCAGTTTCAGCAACATATTTAAAATCATGAGGATCATCTCCTTGAATCCTGTATATTTCTTGTGAATCAACTCCAAATGCTCTTTTTACAAACATCCTCATATTTTCTGAGGTTGAAAATTCTCTATCACTTTCCATTTTTTTTGCATGTCCACTTTTCAATTTTTGATTTAATTCTTCTCTTAATGCAGTTTGTCTGTCTTTCCCTTCTAATTTTAAATCATTAGCATCTTTTCCTCTTTCAATGTTTTTTCTAAGTATTTCTTCTCTTCTATTTTGCTCAACAATTCTTGCTCTATCTATATTAAAACTAGAAGGTATTCTTTCTTTAACTTCAGAATTATAATAATCAAACACAAGACCTTTTTCTGTTTTTTTAACCCTTGCAATACTTGTATCTTCATCAAACATAACTTCATAAGTCTCATCATCTTTATCAATCTTATAAATATCTAATTTTATTTTAGATATCCCATCTTCTAATAAAACTGTTGATTCATTTTTTAAAATGGCTATTTCTATTGCTTCTTTTATTCTATCAACTTTACCCATATCTTGGTTTAAATCTTTACCTTGTTTTGATTCATTTTCTTCCATATAGTACCTCCATATTATTTAATGCTAAATGATATTTCATAATCTCTATTATCCTTTAATTTCATAAGTATTTGCATATTAACACTATCAGATGATTCTCCCAATAAATCCGTTATAACTATATTATATATATATGTTTCTCCTTTATTTGTAAAATCTTTATACTCAATATTAATATTATCTGGTAATTCATTTTTAAAATATTTTCCCAATTTTTCAACTGTTTCATAATTATTATTTTTAAATGTTGTATTTAATTTACTATATACATAATTATAATCTCCAGAATTTATTGCTTGCTTTATTTTATCTATGTTTAAAGCAACTTTTTCTTCAGTCGTAGCTTTTTCATATTTTTCTATAAATTGTGGTAAATCAATTGTATATGTATCTAACAAAACTGTATATTTCATTGTAGCAGTTTCATTAAAAATATAATAATTATCAAATTCATCTTGTATTATATATTGCTTATAATCATCATATTCACTTACACTGTATGAACTTATTGATGATTTTCTTATTTGATTTTTTTTGTTTTGTAAATATGTAGAAAAATTTTTAAAATTATCATCAAATTTTAAATTTCTATAACTTTTATCTAAATTTTCAAAAGCTGCTTCTACTTCATACAATTCTTGGTCTTTATAATTATTAAATATATACACTAATATGCGTTCTTCCGGAATTGTACTAATAATATATTTGTTATATTGATTAGGAGTAATTTCAATTAAGTCATTTGGTTTATCAATTTTAACTTCATCTGGTACATCTTCTTTATTATTATCTTTATTTATATAAGCTAATAATACAATTAATATAAATAATAATATAAAAATTAAAATTAGTATTTTGCTTTTTTTATTCAACAATATCACTCCTTTATTTTTGCGGAATTATAGAAAAAGTAGAATTATATTCATCAACAACAACACATAAATTTATTTCTTCATATTCTCTCTCTATATTTTCTTCATACGTTGGATCATATTCTTTTCCATTATATTCATAAATATATCCATTTACATAAATTTTTTTATTAAAAGTATTATATTCTTCATATTTCATTTCCTTAATTACTATTTCTGTTTTATCTATTCTTTTTATTTTTTCAAAAATATTTTCTATTGTTATCTTATTTTCATCTTTATAATTTTCATCTAATAAATTAAACACCGCCTCTTTATCTTCATTATAGCAATAAACAATATATCTTTGAACAGCATTCTGTATAGCATAATAATCATAATATGAATTAACATATAACGTTTCTACATTGTCATTAGTCATCTCTTTTAAATTATTTTCTACGTTGTTTTCATTATTATTTCTTTTTTTCATTAATTGCGTTAAAATCAATATAATCAATATAATAATTATTAAAAAAATATATATATAATTTTTTTTCATAGCATATTCTCCTATTTTTTTAATCTCAATCCATGAACAAAATGATAATTATCATTATATAAAGCTCCCCATTTCAATGAGGTTGTCTGAATTGCTGCATTTGTTCCGGCAATTATACGATAATCCAGGTCCCATATATATTTCAGCATGATCTATTGATGATTGACTATAATTTGAATTGTTGTTTATAAACATAATATCTCCTGGCTGCATATCACTATAAGAATTAATTTGTACAAATTTATTTTTATATTTTCCACTTGTTGCAGCTGTATTAAAATCTGTACATGCAAACCAAACTTCATCAATATATCCTGCTTGTGCATATACCCAAGTACAATAAGATATACAATTTACTTCCTTTTGCTGAGTCATTTTTGATACTGATACAGTTCCACCTGCTGATCTTATTCCAGAACTATGTCCATACGAATATCCATTAGTTCTAACATAATCATGTACTGTTCCTGCAATTGTTGTAATATCTCCACTTGCTAGATTACTTATTGTTTTACCATTACTATCAACATATATTCCTTCTGAATACAATTTCCAATTTGCGTCTGCCCTTTTTTGTGGTTGTCCACTTACAAAAGGTTTAGCTTTTCCTCCAGATGCCGTATTTACCCAAAATTTATTTTTAAATGTTGTTAAATCTTCCGAATATGTTGTTTTAAATCCATCAATATTTCCGTATTGATACATTACAGCAGTTAATGCATCTATTTGTGTATCAGATAAATTGTATCCTGAAGTTATGTTTATAACTCTTTGCCTAAATTCTGAAATTTTATCTTTAAATACCGCATCTAATTTTTCAACATCTGCAGTAGCCCCTGTCTTCATATATGTAGATGGATTTTCTAAACCATTATTCGTAAAAGACTGGTCATAACCTCCCCCAGTTATATTTAATCCATATGAAAAATTCCATGTATTACTACTGCTTTCCCAATATACAATATATTTACTCTTATCTTCTGTTATATACTTTGATGCTACTGAATAATTTCCTATTCCATCAATATAATTTTTAATATATGAATTTTCCCAACTTTGAAAATATTCCAATAATGGATCATTACAATATGAATAATCAAAAGTAAAAGAATTAACTATCTGATTAACATCTGTTACACCATAATCTACTCCTGTATATCTCCAAGCTAAATATTTAAATACATTTACTAAGTTTTGTGTGTTTTCCGACATCTCTAATAATTCGAATAACATTCTTGCTCCATTATCTAATAATAAATCTCCTGCAAGTATGTCACCTTCATAAATATCACCATATTTTACTACAATTGATGGATCATCACCTCTTTCAGTAAAATATTCACTGCCATCAGCATGAACACTTCCTGGTATTGCACCTCTGTTGTTTCTTAACAAAGCTAAGAATTCCAATAGCCTAGCTTCTGTATCATTTAATGTAGTCATTTCAGTAATGTTACTTTGATTAATATATTGTGTATTAATTTTAGTTATAGGCTTATATTTTTTCACATTTGTAGTAGTATATCTAGTATATACATAGTCACATCCTACACCTATTCCTAATTCATCGTTTTTCTCTCCATCATCATTTTCTGCAATTTGAAATAATCCCTTCATTGTCCAATTTGTAAAATGCGGTCTATTATCTCTTCCATCAACAGTTTCCATTGGATCATCTGAAATATCTTTACTTTTTTGTTCTTCACTTGTTGCAGTTAAATAACTTCGATTTACTTGTTGTATTAATTTATTATTAATATATCTTTTTTCTATTGTAGTACCTGTTTCATCTGTATAATCTGTCATTTTAGTTTGGTTGTACTCATTATATGTACTTTCGTCACTTTCTGAATCATTTATAGAATATTCATTCTTTACTTCAACACTTGGATATTTAAATGTTCCATACCAGGTTTCAACTTCTTCTACATTAAAATTCCAAATATTAGAACTTTTAGTATTTACTATTACCTCTTCTACATTTATGTTTCCAATTTCAAAATCATCACCTGGATCATAGGCATTTTTTAAATATTCATTTAATTTTTTGGCATAACAATTATCTCCTTGTGGATTTAAATAATCATCTTCTCCATATTTTATATCCATATAATCCGGTATGTTTACTACACTTCCTATATTTCCTCCATTATATTTTCTATTGTAAATTATATCATAATATGCTCTAAAATTATCTCCCTTACTTGAATCGCTCAATACAGCACCATCTTCTGTAATTTCAAAGCCATTTGTATCATCCATATCATAAACTTCAACTATAAAATTATTAGGATTTATATTATATGTAGTTTTATTATATGTTATATTCTCTGTTGTTAAACTATATGCATTAACAGATGTAGATGTTTTTTCTAAAGCAAAATCAATAAATGTTTCTAAAAATTGACCACTTGATGTCATATCTAATAAATCCATCATTAGCTCTATAGAAATTGCATATCGTGATAAATCAATCTCAGTTGACAAATCAACATTCTGTTCTTTTAATTGATATGTACTATCAGCATCTAAATTATATTTAAACTCTTCTCCATCTTCTTGTTCTGGATTTTCTATACTAATATCATTTTTTGCATTATTAAAATGATAATAATATTTATTTTGATTTACTTCTGTTTGGTATAATGTTATTACATTTCCATTATCGGCATTCTTTTTTGTATATGCTTTTTGAATATTTTTATATGTATCTGTATTTAAAGGATCCAATAAACATGATTCAACTTGAGATTGAAATTCATTTTTTAGCGCTGCAAACCCAGACTCTGAATAATACTGCAAAGTCTCCCCATCACTAGTAGTAATAGTTGTTACTCCCATTGATCCTATATACCATTTGGCATCATCATCAAATTTTGCGTTCTCATCATAAAAATAAAAGAAATTATCAGAATTACTTTTATCTGCATTTTTTTCAAGATATAAAGTATAATTAAATCCATCAAAATTCCATCTATCTTTAGAATCTTCTGTATCATAATGTCCTAAGTCCCAAACATCATTTATCGTTAATCCCTTGTTATTTTTATACTCTGAATTACATATTTTAAAATTATTAATAATTTCTTCTTCACTTATTTCTGCAATACATAATGTATCACTTAAAGAACTAGAAACAGAATATGTAAGTAACATTTTTCTTAATCTTACATCAGTTAATCCACATGTTTCTGGAGAAATACCATTATTTTTTAATTTAGTTTCTAATGCATTAATTTGTTCTTTTGACACTAGAAAAATAGGTAATCCTTCTTTCACTCTAGAGATTCCCAGCCAATTAATTCCAGCTTTTACTCCATCTCCAATATCACTCCACGCTTCTTGAACAGCCTCCATAGTTTTTTCAATAATACCATAAAAGACTGAATAAACACTCATAACAATTACCAATATAATTACAAAAATTACAAGTATAACAGTTGCTAGAATTTTTAAAATTTTATTTGATCCCAATTTTTTATCATCCATGTTTTACCTCATTTTTTATAATTTAATAGAAATTTCTTTATAATTATCATATTCTTCTTTGTTTTTAATATAAGAATCATAATCTAAAATAACTTTTTTAAATTTTATAGAATCCATTACTTTATCAGGTGAATATTGTTTAAAAAATTTTAATTTAATATCATTTACACTATTTTCATTTATTAATAAATCAGTTGCAAATATTGTAGATTTATCTAATTTATATTCTATATTATCACTTCCAATTAACCTTGTTGTATTAGTATATTCTAAATTGTCTAGTAGGATTTTTTTATCATTATTTGATTCTACAACTATATTACATTCAACATATTCCATATAAACATCTATAGACTTTACTTTAATTGTTAGTTCATTTTTTTTGGTTTCTTTATTTACTTCTATAGTTTTTATGTAATTATTTACATTTATTTTTTTGCTATCATTTTCACTACAAACTGTTATATAATCTACAAATTCCTTTACATTATCATAATTTCCTGTTGAAATTATATCTTCTATAAAAATAGCTTTATATGTATTATATCCTGTTGAATTAATCCAACTTTGTAAATTACATTCTCTGTCTTCAGTAAAAATAACATCCACATAATTTTTTTTAAATTCTGCCTTGGTAGAATATACTTTTTCTTTACAATCTGTAGATAATAAATTATATGCCTCTTCCAATTCTCCATTATTGCAATAATTAATAAATGTTTTAATCAAAGCACTATCATTTTCATATTTTTCTTTTGATATGTCATTCCCAGAAATAACTGTTTCTTGTGGTCTGTATACCTCCTTGCTTTCATTTGAATTAGCCTTTAATTCACTATCCATTTTGGATGCAGCAATAAATATTATAATAAATATTATAATAATAAATATAAATAAATTTTTTTTCTTATTATTCGCAAAATAATTACTTAACCATCTTCTTAACATATTTTCTCCTATTTGGCTTTAGGGTAAATATTATATAATATTTACCCTAAAGTATAATTTTAACCATTTAATTTTTTTGGTGGTTCAGACTTTTTTTTTGTGTGTTCTGTTCTTCCTGATGTATTTTCAATCCTTCTTTGTGTACTTTCTGTTCTTCCTGATGTATTTTCAATCCTTCTTTGTGCACTTTCTGTTCTTCCTGATGTACTTGGCGAATTCTCTATTCTACTACGTCTTTCTTTTAATTCTGTATTCATAATTTTTTCTAGTTCAGCCGTTGCTTTTTTTCCAAGTTGTGCAGATTGAGTTTGTCCTTGTGGTTTTGGAAGTTTTATCTCTTTTATTTCTTTTTTTATTGCTTTTTCAATAATACTATCTGCTTTTACGACATAATCTTGTTTGCTATATCCAGCACCGCCACCCATATTAATATTTTTATCTATTTTTCTCTCCAAGTCAGTCAATCTCATTAAAGTTTCTGCATCTTTGGCCTGTCCAGATGTAATATAGCTTCTTCCACCTTCTATGGTTTGTGCAACAGATTGATTTACCTGTTGAACAATATTTGTATCTCCACTCTTAAATTCAGCTAATTTTCCCATTCTACCAGCTACTATGGTTTGTAACTGTTGTATATTTTTTTCGCTCTTAACATATGATTGGTATCTACCTGAAGCAATATTATCTGAAAGAATTTGTTTATATGCCTGTTGTGGAGCAACCTTTCTTTGTTGTAAATCTGCAATTACTTGAACATTTGTTAATCCAGCCATCCTGTATGGTACCATACTTTCAAGTTTTTGTTTTGCTTGACTTTCCGCACTAATTGTTTCTCCTGTATTTTTATCTACTTTATCTTTTAAATTAAATATTCTAACTGCTTCTTGCTGATTTTCTTTTGAGTTTATGAAATTATTTTTAACATCTTCTTTCTTTTGGTTTAAATATTCTTTTTTAGCTTCTATATTTGTATGCCAATCTCTTGGTGCATCATTTGCAATATAAAATGAATCTACAAATTCATGCGCTGCACTACGTATTGATAAATAACTATCTCTCATATCTGGAGCTAATAATGGACTATCTTGAACTCTATTATATGCATTTTCTAATCTTCCAAGTAATGCATTTGCCAATGTACCTCCATCTAATGTTTGTTTATCATCATTTTCTTCAAAACTATCATTTTGGTTTTCTTCCTCATTTTCGCCATTCATATTTTGATTATCTTTTAATAATAAATTATTATCCATTGGCCCATTATTTGCTACATTATCATTTTGTGTGTTTTTACTAATTAAATTATTTACATTTAACACATCTAATGAATCATTATCCTTAGCATTTGGATCATCAAGTAATTGGCTTGCTTTATCGTTTTCATTAGTATCATCTATTCCATGAATTATATCATCAGCAAAATTTGCCTTCCTATTTTGTTGTTCATTATATAATTCATCATATGCTTTCATATCTTCAGGGCTTGCACCATTTGTTAATAAATCATCTTTTAAACTCATTAAAGAATTATCTTCTGATAAAATGTTATTAGCCTCATTTAATAATGCAGAATCTCCTTTTAATAGTGAATTACCCAGATTTTCTCCAAGTCCAGTTCCTTTTCCAAGTGCATTCATAGCATTTTGGCCCATATTTCCAAGTGTACCTCCCATATTTCCAAGAGCCCCACTCATTTTCCCTGCAACTCCAGCTAATGAAGATGCACCTTTAGCAGCTCCCAATGCAGCAGTACCAGCACCAGCAGTAGCTACTCCAACAGCAACTTTAACACCAGTTTCCACAACTTTCTTTGTAATTTGAATTCCTGTATCAAGTGTTTTCTTACCGGATTCAAAGCTTGCAACGTTATCTAAAGAAGTAGCTCCAAGTCCAAATAATTTTCTTAAGAATCTTTCTGTTGGTCTAATCATTGCAATTGATATTAATGCATAAACTTGAACACTTGGCATAGAAAAATCAAAAATAAAACCTCCTGTTGATCCTTCAGCCATCAATTTTACTGGAAAAATTAATAATACACTATATACCAATAAATGATATGGCTGTACTAATATTCCTGCAATATACTCTTTTAAAAATGTTTCAAAGTTTCTTTTTCCGAATTTTCCCATTGAATACATAACAGAAAAAATTGGAGATAATATTGTTAATATCATTATTAAATATAATCTTTTAAAATATGCTATTAAAAAAACTATTGATAAATATGTTACATATGCATATAAAATAACCTCTATCCACATAGAAGATTTATCAAAAATTCCTTCTGTTTCAAATTGAAATCTAATTTCAGATACAATTGTGTGTTCTGAAGAAAAATTTTTATTCAATGTTGTAGTTAAAGTATCTGATACATAAAATATAAATATCATTATATAATGAATTGTCATAATAAGAGCTATTGTTTTTAACCAATCAAATATGTACATTTGCCATTTTGCTTTTTCATTTGCACGATTAGTAGATAAAATTATTCTAATTCCAGTATATATTAACATTACAAGTGCTATTACAAGTGCAAGATTTCTTAATGAATAATAAAATCTTGCAGTTACCTTTTTTATATTTTTCATTACAATATTAAAAAAATTCAAATCAGAAACTTCAAACGAACCATTTTCATCATATTTATCAGAAAAAATATTTGCATCTGTTATTTGAACCTTTCCAGAAAAAATATCATCTGGGCTTAATAATAAATCAAACATTGATTGATACGCAGATCCCAAATCATCTTTGGCCTTTTCAAATTTATTAGATATTTTTTCAAAAAAAGTATCTCCATCAGTATCATCATCTACTATGTCTTTTATCGCACTCCAAGTATCGTCCAAAACATTCTTAGTCTCGTCAACTTTTCCATCAATATTAAACAATCCAGCCAAAAGTAAATTAATGTCATCAATAACTCCAACTATATAAGTTGCTGCAGGGTTTTTTAATATTGATGTAATCAATGATGCAAACCCAAGTGATTTTGTTGAAAAGATTGAAAACGACAATAAAATTATTATTAGATTTGTTAATAAAAATTTTTTTATTATTTCTGTTTTATTAAAAATTTTTCTTTTTATCATATTTTAAATCCCTTCTTTTATATTACTTCTATAAAATCAATTACTATCTTTAAAATTGAGAGTGCACCAAAAATTATTATTCCACCAATTGAAAATGGAAACAAATTTTGTTTCATTTGTGCCCTTTCTTCTAATGAAGAAAACATATATTTAATTCCTAATACCACACCTGAAATTATCATTACAAAAAGTCCTATTGTCCATACAATACCTAAAACATCATTAAAATCATCCCACTGATTTTCTACATTTAAATTCGAAGATGGATCAGTAGAACTTCCCAATGATATAAAATTTTTTCCTTGTTGAAAAATGTCATAAGCTCCAGCAGCTTTTACAACATTTATTTTAGGAATAGTTATTGTAGTAAACATAAATAATAAAATTATAAAAACAATAAATTTTTTCTTCATTTTTCTCTCCTTTAATTAAATAAATTTCCAGCTGTATTGTATGCCATTTTTACTATTGTGTATATACAAAAAGCTAAAGCAACACCAATTAAATAATTTCTTATTGCCTTTTTATATTCTGCTTTTTCTTCATTACTCCCCATCATATATTTAATACCTAAAACCATTAGTACAACTACAGAACATATTATTGCAATTAATCTTACTAATCCATAAATTTTATTTCCCGCATTTGCAATACTAATATCAGGATCTCCTATTGATACTCCTGGTAATAAGTTTGTAGCATAACAGCATGATACAATATTTATTAAAACAATACAAATTATAAAACATACTCTAATTTTTTTGAATTTCATAATTATCACCTTTATATTATTATACTATTTTTTTAGCTATTTTTCAACATTAATTGTATTTTTAGAATTCATCGTTTATTGTTTGACTTTTTGACTTTTTTCTCTACTTATTGTATAATTAAATTACATTAATTTTATTTAAGGAGGTGTGGCGAATGCGCCACCAGTTCACAAACGATCCATCTCTCTGGGATGGACTCGATCGGTATGATTTATTAACAGGAGACAATTTCCAGGCTCTTAAGGCAGACCTGCCTGAGAGATGGTTTCGTCCCCAAAATCAGCAGCAGTCCCAGACTGTTGCTCCAGGAAACTTTCCAAGGGTTTCTTGGAAAACCGTAAAAAAAATCTTAATTGCAGCTGCTATTGCATCAGTTGCAATTCCAGTACTTACAGTAGGAACTATATTGTTTCTTGCTGTAATTACATCCTTATAAGAGATTTTTCAAACCACTTTGTTAATAATTTGATATCGTGGTTTGTTTTTTTATATATCATCATTTTTCATTCTTTGTGCTATTTTATTTAAATTTGTTTCAACAAATTCAAATTCTTTTGATGTTGGTTTTATTTGAATTATTGCAGAATCATTTCCAACTTTTAATAATCCTTCTCCTTTTAAACATGTAATTAAGAAATCAGCTTCTCCATCACTTAATTTAAATACTTCTTTTAAATACTGTATTTCAGATTTATCTTGTGCTAAAAATAGTTTTGTATCAGATGAAGTTAATACAGCTTGTGCCTCTGGTTTTTCATAAAAATCTTGAAATCTTTGTGAAATTATTGCTAATGATACATTTCTTTTTCTGGCACGTCTAGCCATTCTGTTTAAAAAGTCAACTGCTTCTGGATATGGAAGCATCATCCAAGCTTCATCTACTAAAACTCTTTTTTTAGTTGCTTTTTTTCTATCTTCACTATTCTTTTTTACATATTTTTCCCAAATCCAAGAAAGCAATATTTGTTGAGCAAGTGGTCTTGCAAAACGTTCTTCTAATTGCGAAATATCCAAATTAATAAATGGAACTCCTTCTAATAATTCAAATGTTGATTGTCCATCAAAATATGCCATTTGTCCATTATATTCTCTAATATATTGTTTCATAACTTTAATTAAATAACTATAATGGAATCTATAATCTGAATTTGTATTTTCTTCAGCTTTTTTCAATATTCTTCTATACCAGCTTCCTATTGTTGGCATTTTCTTTTTTTCTTTTCCTAAAAAGTTTTCAGATTTATTACCATTTATTTCATATAAACTATTTGGATTAGAATTTATTCCAATTCTCATATATTCTTCTGCAACAGCTTCTGCAATTATTTGTTTTGTAAGCTCATTTACTTCTTGACTTCTTGTGCTTCCTCTTGCCATTGTAAGTATAGCTTGAGTAACATCTTCTACTTTATTTTCAATGTTTAAAACAGCCTTTTCTCTTCCTGTTATTTCATCTTTTACTTTTTCTACTTCTATATCAAATAAGTTAATTATTGTATTTGAATTAGGACTAATTACTACATTAATTCCACCTAGTGCATCTGCAACTGCTTCATATTCGCCCTCTGCATCTAAAGCTAAACTTTCAATTCCCATCAAAACACATGATCTTGAAATTAATGTTTTCATAGTAACAGATTTACCAGCTCCAGATTTAGCAAATACAACCATATTGTAATTTGTTAAACTATTGTGAAAATTGTCAAATAATATTGGTGCCCCAGTTTGTTTGTTAAATCCTAATGGTATTCCTGATAAATGTCCAACTTCTGACATTGTAAAAGGAAAAACTGTAGCCATTGAACCACGATCAAAAGTATGTACTTTTTTTACTTTATCTGTAAGTAATGGTAAATCACTTTGAAAAGCTTCTTCTTGTAGTCCCCAAGCAGATTTTAAATTTACTAATGATTTTGACATTTCAGATGTTAGTAATTTTGTATATTTGTCTAAGTCTTTTATACTGTAAGCAAATAAAGTAGATACAATTGATGCTTCAAACAATTTATTAAATCCAGCTGCTAATTGATCTCTTAATTGTTCTGCTTCTGCTTTCTTTTGTCCTAATAAACTCTCTCTATTTATATTTCCTCTATCCCTTGCAACAATTCTCTCTGTTTCTAATTCATTTATTGTTTTATTTAATTTTGTTTGTGAAATTGATTCATGTATTGGATTAATAAATATAGAAGTATTTATATCTCCAAATTCATACATACTTCTAAATAAATATGGGAAAGTTGCCATTCTTGGTAAATCAGCTACAAAAAAACTTCTAGCAAATCTTGTTGTATCTGAAATTATTTCTAAACGATCTATATTAGATGCATCTATTCCTGATGGTGCTATTAATTGTTTTATTGTTTTCTGTTTTAAAAATTCATATTTTTGTTCTAGATTTAACTCTTCTTCATTTGCTTTGATATTTTTATTGTTTTTCTTATTTTTTGCCATTTTTTGCATCCTCCTTTTTCTTTTTAGTAGTTTCCTTTACCTTTTTTATAGACTCTTTTGTTAATTCTTTTGATAGATATTGTTCATTTTCTGAAATAAGGCTTTCTGCAAAATCTGCAATTAAGTCATCAAATTCTTCTTCTTTTTTCTCAATTTCTTTTTGTAAATCTTCTCTTGCAAATTTAATACTATCCTCTGCTAAATCTAATGCACGTTTTTTTATTTCTTCATCTATTGCTTTCATTTTCTTTTCTAATACATTTGGCGCAGATACATACAAATCATCATATCCTGCTTTTTCAGCTTTTTCAATTCCATAATTTTCTGCTTCATCTCTATTGTATGCATTATACAATAAATCTACCAACTCATATGAATCTAAAACCTTGCCATCTATTCCAGATAAAGCTAGAGCTCTTATTGTTGATTGACATTTAGTATATAGTTCTGAAAAAGCCATTTCTGCAACTTCATTTTCTTTTAAATATTCATTTTCCGTATTACTGTAAAAATATGACAAAATAACATAATATTTTTTTCTTAATACATTTTTATTCA
The DNA here is from genome assembly GCA_002314935.1 of Clostridiales bacterium UBA1742. GTDB lineage: Bacteria > Bacillota > Clostridia > TANB77 > CAG-508 > CAG-452. The sequence goes on from DCHW01000009.1 coordinate 14,936, forward strand.
TACTCATTCTTTCTGTATTAAATATAATATCTCTACCATAATCAAATAGATTTGATTGTCTTCTTATATCCATTTTTTGCATTTTAAGTTGATTATCAGTATAATTTCCAGACTCTAGCATTAATTTATATCTATTTTCTTTTGAATTTAAATCACTCTCTATTTTAGATAATTTTTCTTTATATTTTTTTATACTATCTTCTAGATTGACTGTTCTTGTTTGTATATATATTTGAATTGGATTTCTTAATGTGTTTAAAAATTGAATAAATCCACTTTCAACTGAGGTTTTTTCCATATCAGACATTAAATCATAATTAATTCCTTGGCATTCAATTACCATTAAATATTTTTTTCCGTTTTTTTGTACTATCATGTTATCTTCTATTTTATCAAATTCCATAAAATTAAATATTGATTCTTTAGTATAACTTTTAGCTACTTTTTCTTTAATTGCAGCTTCTGTTTCTGACTTTCCAACAATTTTTTGTGCATTTTTATCTTTTTTCTCCCTTGCACTTATTATTATGTAATAAATAGCAAGGAAAATTATTACTAAAATTAAAACCATTATTGTAATTACTAATATACTATTTATTGTCATTGTTTATTTCCTCCTTTGCATATACATATATTCTATTTTTCTTTAATTTAAATTTTATTCCTCTTCTTATAACATCATCTAAATTTTCGCCTGCTGTTTGTCTACATATTTTAATTGAATCTATCATTGGCATTTTACATGTTCCTATTATAAATCCTACTAATGCAAATAAAGCCAAAAATATTATTCCCAATACGCTTAGTCCAATCATTTTTAGCAAAGAATAAAACACAAATCCAATTACTGCTCCTCCAACTGTCCAAATTAATGATTTTCCAGAGAATATCATTAATATTCTTCCGTTCTCCTTTTACGTTTCTAGGTATTTCATACATTCCCATAACAACACTTCCTTTTTATATCAATTTTATTATAGCAAATTAATATATTTTTTTGGAGAATTTTTTTGCAATTTGTTAAAATGTCATATTTTCGTAATATTAATGTAATAAAAAAAAGAA
>DCHW01000009.1:16024-45273 GCA_002314935.1 Clostridiales bacterium UBA1742
TTCTTTTTTTTATTACATTAATATTTATGATACACTTATTCCTGAAGCTAAGTTGTAAATTGATTTTGCTAATGCTGATGCAGCAAATAATAAAACTGCACCTATTAAGTATGGTAAGAAAGATTTTTTGTATTCTGCTTTTTCTTCAGCACTTCCCATCATATACTTAATACCTAAAATCATTAAACACACTACAGAAATTATAATACCAACAACTTGTAAAATACCAATTACTTTTTGTCCAATTGTTTGGTATGTATTATCAGTTGGGCTTGTTGGTGTAACATCAACATTACCAATACTACCTGCAAATACAGTTGCTGATATTGACATTACAATTGCAAAACATAATACTGAAATTAATGCTTTATTAAATTTTGTGTTTTTCATAGGTTATTCCTCCTTTAAAAATATATTTTAATTAATATTAAAAACTTTTTAATTAGTATTAACATTATACCACTTTTTAATTTTTTTTGCAATATTTTGTTTGTTACTATTTTTATATTATTAATTTTAGCATATATTATTATTTTTTGTAAATAGTAAATTTAAAAAAAAAGCAGTTTTAATTAAACTGCTATTAACAATAAATATTTTTTGTTTTTATTTCTTCTAATTTTCTTTTGTAGTATTTTGCTATTAATTCATCTAATTCTACACTTAATTTATATGTTTTGTTATATTTTTTATCTTTTGCTATACTTTCGTCCAATTTTCGTCTTAGTTCTAGTATTTCTTCGTCTATCATATACTACCACTCTCCTTTTTACACGACTTTCTCTTTTGTATATTTCTAAAATACCATATTTTTACATTTGGGTCAATAAAAAAACAGCAAAAATGCTGTTTTTATTAGACTTTCGTGTTTCATTTTTTTGGCTTTTACAACAAACATTTATGTTTTTATATTTTTATGTGTTTTTTTATTTGTTTTCCCTATTTTTTTGACAATTTTTCCAATACATAAAACTTGCAAATATTAATATTAAAATTGATAATATTTCAGATATTCTTATATTACCAACCATTAAACTATCTGTTCTTAAACTTTCTATTATCATTCTTGCAAACGAATATCCAATTAAGTATAAATATGTTATTTGTCCACTAAATTTTCTGTTTTTTGAAACAAGTGTTAATAAAATAAATAAAGTAAAAGTAACTAATGATTCATATAAAAATGTTGGATGTACCTCTATATATTTTCCCGCTTCTACTATTCCCATTCTCCATGGAAGTGTTGTTGTTGCACCATAAGCTTCAACATTTATAAAATTCCCCCATCTTCCTATTGATTGTCCTAAAGCTAAACATGGTGCCAAAACATCTAACAAATCTAATACATTAATTTTTCTTTTTTTGCAAAAAATAACACATGTAATAACTCCACCAATTATTCCGCCATATATTGCCAATCCGCCATTTCTTAAATTAATCATTTTTAAAGGATTATCTAAATAATAGTCTAAATTAAATAAAATATAATACATTCTTGCGCAAATTATTGTAATTGGAATTAGAAAAATAATTAAATCTAATATATCATTAAATTTAATATTATATTTTTTATCTCTTCTCTTTAATATAATTAATCCTATTACAAAAGCTGTTACTATCAATATTGCATACCAATATATACTTAAATTTCCAATTTTGAAAGCTACTTTTGATATATTAAATTCTAAATTTAATCCTGGAAATGTTATTTTATTCATTTTTCCCCTTTACTACAGATATTACTGCTTTTTTATAATCAAAAACTTCTTGCAATATTTTAAATGTATATTCAGGAGTTATTGTTTCGTATTCTTTTATATAATCAAAACTATTTATATCTTTAAAATAATCTGTTATAAACATTCTAGCAATATCACTTACACTGTTAAATTCCTTTATATAAGATCCATAAAGCATATTTTTTACTCGATTAAATTGTTCTAAATCTATTCCGTTTTGTTTAATTTTTTCAATTTTATTCATTATTTTTTCAAATACTTTATCCGGATTTTTTGATTGTCCAGTAATTGCAATGTGGGCATAAGTTTTAGTAAATTCATATTCTGTATATGGCTCAGCTATTAATAATTCTGAATCGTATAATTCTTTATATAATTCTGAACTTTTTCCTATTAGCATATTAAGTAATATTTCTATTGCAACATGTTTTTTTACTATATCTTTGCTTTCTACTTTATCTTTTATTCCTATTACAAAAATAGGCATACTTACTTCCATTGCAACCTCTGTTTTTTTCTTAACTATTTCATCTTTTTCTTGTTCTGTAATTCTTTTTATTTCTCCTTGCTTTGTCTTTTCCACTAATCTTTGCTTTATTTCTATAATTAAATCTTCTGGATTAAAATCTCCAACGAAACACATTGCCATATTAGATGGATTATAAAAGGTATTATAACATTTATATAATACTTCTTTATCTATTTTAGCAATTGATTCTATTGTACCCGCAATATCAATATTTACTGGATTCTTTTCATACATATTTTTTATTGCATTCATATAAACAACCCATTCTGGATAATCATCATACATTTGTATTTCTTGACCAATTATACCTTTTTCTTTTTCTACATTCTCATCTGTAAAATATGGGTGTTGTACATAATCCATAAGTTCTGTCAAAGCAGGATAAAAATTGTCTGTTGACTCAAACAAAAATGTTGTATAGTTTGTTGTTGTATATGCATTTGCATTAACCCCCAATGCTGTTAATGTATCTAAGCTGTTCGTTCCATTTGGTTGCTCAAATAATTTATGTTCTAAATAATGAGCAATTCCATCAGGAACTTCTGTTACTTTATCTTCACCAGGTATTATAAATTTATTATCTACAGATCCATAATTTGTTGCAAACATAACATATTTCTTTTTTATTCCTTTTTTTGGAATTATCATAATATTCAAACCATTTTCTAGCTTTTCTAAATATAATTCTTCTTTCACATTTTCATTTTTTATAATTTGCATTTAATAATCTCCTTTATTCATTTGTTAAAAAATATATAGTATTTATTTTTATATTTTCAGCTATTTGTTTTATATCCTCTTTAGTTACTTTATTAATATTTTCTATATATTCTTCAAAATTAATTAATTTACCAGATAATTCTTGCCCAATGTAATAAGTAATTTCAGAATCTTGTTCTTCTTGCACAGATTCTAATCCTGACACCATATATTTTTTAGCATTTTTTAAATCTTCTTCTGAAAAAATTCCTTTTTTCATATCTTCTAATTGTTCCTTAATTATTTTTAATGCTGCATCATAATTTTTTATTTCTATTCCACATCTAATATATATATTGTTTTTTTGTCTTACATAATTTGATCTTGCCGTATATGCTAAACTTGCTTTTTCTCTTACATTTTGGAATAATTTCGATGTTGCACTTTCACCCAAAATCACATTATACAAACACATTGCAAATCTTGAATTTGGTTTGTTATAATCAATGTCTAAACCAATTACAAGTTTTCCTTGTGTTATATCCATTGTTTCTGATACTGTTTTTATTTTTTCTATATGTTCTTTTATTTCTGTTTCTTCATTATTTATAATATTTGTATTATTTCTATCATTTAATTTTTCAATATTTTTATTTTGTAATACATTTTTAATTATTTCATTTTCATCTAAATCTCCTGATATTATAATATCAATTTTAGCTGTATCTATTAATTTTAAATAAAATTCATATAAATTTTTTTCATTTATATTATCTAAATCCTCTACATAACCATATTTGTATAATCCATATGGCTTGTTTTTATACATTTCTTCTACACATCTATTATACGCATAAGCATCTTTGTTATCAATTTTAGAATTTATTAATAATTTTATATTTTTCTTTTCTGCATCAACATATTCTTTTTTAAATTTACCATCCTCATTTAATGGATTAAATATTACATCTAATAATAAATCTATTGTTTCCTGATTTACATTCTTATTTGAATTTTTTGGTATAAATTTATTATTTAAAGCTTCTATATAAAACTTTATAATTTGGTTATCTCCACTTTTTTCTATTCCGCAATCCAATACTGCTCCATACATTTCTTCAAGTTTTTTTGCTATTTCTTCTTGTGTTTTTAAATTGTTAGTACCCCTTTTTAAAACAGCTGGTATTGTTGTATTAAGTGTTACTGTATCTTTTTGTATTGGTATTGTAATAAATACACCCATTAAATTAGTTTTAAATTTATTTGTATTTATTAAATGAAGTTTTACACCTTCCTTAATCGTTTTTGTTTTATAATTCATTTTTTCCTCCTATTCTTCTGTTTCATATATTAAAAAATTCTCAAATTCACCTATATAAGTAAAATTGTTCATTATATATTCATTTGCTTCTTCAAATTCTTGCCAATATAGTGTTTCCTTTTCTTGATTTATTATTAAAATATATTTATTTTTTAATTTTGATAAATCTTCTATGAGTTTTTCTTTACCTCCAGCTCCTACATTTCCATGAAAAGGCAAATCATATTTACCATTACAATTTCCTGTAATTACATTAAACCAATTTGCATAATAAGAAAAAATAATAACATCTTTTGGACTATTCTGAATAAAATTAGTAATATTACATAAATATTCATAATCTTCATTATATATTGTAGTACCATAATATGGATGATTATAAGTTAGTTTATATTTATCTTTACTTATAGCAAAATTCCATATAATTGCTATTAATTGTACTGATATAAATATTATATAAAAAATTTTTAAAAAATTTTTTTGGTACTTATTTGATATGAATTCTTTTATAATTAATTGATTTAAAATATAAATTATGCCAATTATTAATATAGTTTCCCCAACTAATATATGATATATATTTGCAATAGGAATGCACATCATACTTATAGGCAAACCGAAGCAAAAAAGTAAGAGTACATTTTCATATAATTCATTAACCTTTTCTTTAATTTTTTTATTACTTATTATGCAAATATATATTATTATTATTGAAATTAGTCCTATAACATTATAGTTAATAGACATATTTAAAGTAAAATCCTCTATTCCAAATACAACATAATTCAAAAAACTTGATAAATTATTATTGTAATATAAATACCATATATATAATATTCCTAAAACAAATGTTATAAATAATGGTATTATCAAATTACCAATTACTTCTTTTATTTTTTTATATTTATATATATTATATACTAATAACCCAATCAAATAATATATAATCATATTTTGTTTGCTAAATCCAATTAAAAAAATAACTATTCCATGCAAAATTTTTAATATTAAATTTGTGTTCTTTTTTATATTTATAAAAACTCCTATTAATACAAAATCTAAAGCTAATATGTTATAATTTGCACCAGAAAAAATTGCAAATTGATATATTATCATTAAAATTAATATATATATTAACGATAATTTTTTATTTATTTTTAATTCTTTAAATATATTATATATCATAAAAAAGTATAACGTAAAAATTAATATATCATATATTTCAAATACAAATATATTTTTTCCAAATGTATTTAAGATAAATTTTCCTATGTAGAAAAAAAATGGAGTTACTATTATATTTATTTCGTTATATATTTTATATCCATTACACATTTTATAAATATTAGCAAAATTCCACATCTCATCATTTGAAGTATTTGTTTTTATTAAACAAAATAAAGTTAAACTAAATATTATAATAAATAATACTATTAAATTATCGTGTTTTCTTATACGACTAATTATCTTATTCAAATTTAAACTCCTTAGTTATTAATTTAATAATTTTTTTACTGCCTCACTTATAGTTTTTCCATCTGCACTTGCGCCTATTCTTTCTTTTGCTATTTTCATAACATTTCCCATATCTTTTATTGTTGTTGCACCAGTTTCTGCTATAATATTCTTAACATTTTCTTCTACTTCTTCTTTAGATAATTGTTTTGGAAGATATTCTGCAATTATTTCTATTTCAGTTTTAACTTGATTTAACAAATCTTCTCTTCCACTTTTCTCATAATCTGCTAGTGAATCTTTTCTTTTTTTAGATTCTTTAGCTATTATTTCTAAAATTTGAGTATCTTCTAATTCAATTTGTTTATCCTTTTCAACTTGTAAAATAGCAGCTCTAATCATTTGAACAACATTTTTTCTTAATACATTTTTGTCCTTCATTGATTGTTTTAAATCTTCCATTAATTTTTCTTTTAACATATTTTATTTCCTCCTTATTAATAAATCAATATCAAAAAGAGGTGAAATTTTTTATAAACTTTTCACCTCTTTCATTTTATTTAAAATTTTCTTTTTCTTGCTGCTTCTGATTTCTTTTTTCTTCTAACGCTTGGTTTTTCATAATGTTCTCTTTTTCTAACTTCTTGTAATACACCATTTCTTACGCATTGTCTTTTAAATCTTTTTAATGCATCTTCTATATTTCCATTATTAACTTTAATTTCTGACACTTTATTTCCCTCCCCTCGCTACTGCAATTGTTATACACTGCGGGATTTTTAAACTTTTACTATTATACATTAAAAAAGTTGAAATGTCAATTATTATTTATCATATTCAAATAAATCTCCAAGTGGTTTTGCTTCATTCAATCTTTTTATTGCTTCAGCAAATAGTGGGGCAATAGAAACAACTTTTATTTTGTCTATTCTTTTTTCTTCTTCTAAAGGTATTGTATTTGTTATAACTAATTCTTTTATTGGAGATTTTTGAATTCTTTCTATTGCAGGTCCTACAAGCACTCCATGAGTTGCTCCTGCATATATTTCTTTTGCTCCATGTTCTTGTAAAATATGTGCAGCCTCTACTAATGTACCTGCTGTACTTACTTCATCATCAAAAATTAATGCTGTTTTTCCTTCTATTTCTCCTATTATATTTGTTGCAACTGCATTATCATTATTTGATTCTCTTCTTTTATCTATTAATGCAAGTGGACATTCAAAATATTTTGAATATTTATATGCTTTTTTAGAACTTCCAGCATCTGTTGCTACCACAACTAAATTTTCTAATTTCTTATTTTCAAAATATTTTTCTAATAAATGTTTTGCAGTTAATCTATCGCATATTACATTAAAATATGCTTGTATTGCTGGATTATGTAAGTCGCATGTTAAAACATGACTTACTCCTGCTGCTTCTAATAATGTTGCCATTAATTTAGCTGTTACTGGAACTCTTGATTGATCTTTTTTATCTGATCTTGAATACATAAAATATGGAAGTACTGCTGTTACAGTTTTAGCTCCTGCTCTTTTGGCTGCTTCTATTGTTATTAATAATTCCATTATTCTTTCATTTACAGGCGGCTGTGTTGTTTGAATTATATAAACATTCTGTCCTCTTACTGATTCTTTTAATTGTACGAAATTATTGTCATTAGCAAATTTAAAAGCATCTTTTTTTCCAACTTGTATTCCTAAATTATCACATACTTCTTTTGTAAATTCTTCTGCAGAATTGCAGGCAAAAATTTTTATATCGTTCATGAAAAAATTTCCCCCAATCAAATTTTTAAGGTTTTATGTTTTAGTAACGCATATTTTTTGTCGAATTTTTTACCTTATTTATTTTAACATTACTCTTTTTTTATTTCAACAGTATTTAGTTATTATTTTATTTTTTATAATTATTATAAAATAAACAGCAAAATGAAGGGGTTTTTATACCCCTTCATTTTATTATTCAGTTACATTATCAGCTTGTTCATCTTCATCTGTGTTTATTTTTGTATTTTTGTATTGTGCCATTCCTGTTCCTGCTGGAATTAGTTTTCCTATAATAACATTTTCTTTTAATCCAATTAAGTTATCAACTTTTCCTTTTATTGCAGCTTCTGTTAAAACTCTTGTTGTTTCTTGGAATGATGCAGCAGATAAGAAACTTTCTGTTGCTAAAGAAGCTTTTGTAATTCCAAGTAATACTCTTCTTCCTGTTGCAGGTCTTAATCCTTCTGCTTCAACTCTTTTATTTTCTTCTTCAAACTCATAAATATCTACTAAAGATCCAGCAAACATATTTGTATCGCCATTATCTTCTACTTTTATTTTCTTTAACATTTGTCTTCCTATAACTTCTATATGTTTATCATTGATATCAACACCTTGGTTTCTATATACTTTTTGAACTTCTGATGTTAAATAATCAAACACACCTTTTGGTCCTTTTATTTCCAAGATTTCACCTGGATTTATAGAACCTTCTGTTATTGGATCACCAGCTTTAATTTCGTCTCCATCTTTTACTTTTAATTTAGATCCAAAGCTTATTACATATGTTTTTGAATTTTCTTTGCTTGTAACTGTTACTTCTTTTCTCTTCTTAACTTCAGCAATTTTAACTTTACCATCTATTTCAGAAATTGTAGCTAATCCCTTTGGTTTTCTTGCTTCAAACAACTCTTCAACCCTAGGTAAACCTTGTGTTATATCTCCTCCAGCAACACCACCTGTATGGAATGTTCTCATTGTAAGCTGTGTACCAGGTTCACCAATTGATTGTGCAGCTATAATACCTACAGATTCTCCTATGTTAACTTCTTTTCTTGTTGCAAGACCCATACCATAACATTTAGCACATACTCCATGTTTTGTTCTACATTCTAATACAGAACGTACCATAACTTTTGTAATTCCTGCTCCAACAATTTTATCTGCTATATCTGGTGTTATTAATGTTTCTGTATCAACAATTAGTTCGTTTGTTTCTGGATTTTTAATAGGATTTAAAGCATATCTTCCTACTAATCTTTCATGTAATTTTTCTATTATTTGATTTCCATCTTTAATGTCTTCAATTTCAATTCCTTCTTCAGTTCCACAGTCATGTTCTCTTACAATTATATCTTGAGAAACATCAACTAATCTTCTTGTTAAGTAACCAGAGTCAGCTGTTCTTAAAGCTGTATCTGCTAAACCTTTTCTAGCACCATGTGAAGAAATAAAATATTCTAACGCATCTAATCCCTCTCTAAAGCATGATTTAATTGGTATTTCAACGGCTTTACCAGATGTATTGGCCATAAGTCCACGCATACCAGCAATTTGACGTAATTGGTTCATATTTCCGTCTTGCTCCAGATTGTGCCATCATATAAATTGGGTTTAAATTATCAAAATTATCTTTCATTGCATCTGTAACATCATTTGTTGCTTTTTCCCATATTTTTATAATAGAAGTATATCTTTCATCATTTGTTATTAAACCACGTTTAAATTGTTTTCCAATGTTTTCTACATCTTTTTCAGCATCTGATAAAATTTGTTTTTTTGCTTCTGGTACTGCAACATCATGTACAGACACTGTTATAGCACCTTTTGTAGAATATTTAAATCCTAATGCTTTTATATAGTCTAATAATTCTGCCGCTCTATTTAATCCATGTTTATCAATACATTTTGCAATAATAGTTCCTAAGTTCTTTTTCATAACTGGAAAATCAATTTCTAAGTTAAATAAATTATCTGGATTTGATCTATCTACAAAACCTAAATCTTGTGGTATTCCTTCGTTATAAATAAGTCTTCCTACAGTAGTTTCTATTGCCTTTGTTACATATTCTTCATCTATTTTTTTAGTTAATCTTACTTTAACTTTTGCATGTAATCCTACATCTCCATTTTGATATGCAAGTAAAGCTTCATCTTTATCTTTAAAATACATGCCTTCACCTTGTTCAGCATCTATTTGCATTGTTAAATAATAACTTCCTAAAATCATATCTTGTGTTGGAACTGTAACTGGTTTTCCATCTTGTGGTTTTAATAAGTTATTAACAGATAACATTAAATATCTTGCTTCAGCTTGTGCTTCTGGTGATAATGGAACGTGAACTGCCATTTGATCACCATCAAAGTCAGCGTTAAATGCTGTACAAACTAATGGATGAAGTTTTATTGCTCTGCCTTCTACAAGTACTGGTTCAAATGCTTGTATACCAAGTCTATGTAGTGTAGGCGCACGGTTTAACATAACTGGATGATCTGCAATAACCTCTTCTAAAATATCCCAAACTTCTGGTCTTAATTTTTCTACCATTCTTTTTGCATTTTTAATATTATGTGCCAATCCTCTTCCAACTAATTCTTTCATAACAAATGGTTTAAACAACTCCACTGCCATTTCTTTTGGAAGACCACATTGATATATTTTTAATTCTGGTCCAACAACTATAACAGAACGTCCTGAATAGTCAACACGTTTTCCTAACAAGTTTTGACGGAAACGTCCTTGTTTTCCTTTTAACATATCTGATAAAGATTTTAATGGTCTATTTCCAGCTCCTGTAACAGGTCTACCACGTCTACCATTATCTATTAATGCATCTACTGATTCTTGTAACATTCTTTTTTCATTTCTTACAATTATTTCTGGTGCACCTAATTCTAATAATCTTTTTAATCTGTTATTTCTGTTTATTACTCTTCTATATAAGTCATTTAAATCTGATGTTGCAAAACGTCCACCATCTAATTGAACCATTGGTCTTATTTCTGGTGGTATAACAGGAATTACATTCATAACCATCCATTCAGGTTTGTTTTCAGATATTCTAAAGCTTTCTACTGTATCTAATCTTTTTACTAATTTTGCCTTTTTTTGCTCACTTGAACGTTCTAATTCCTTTTTTAATTGTACAGATAGTTTTTCTACATCAACTTCTTTTAATAATGTTTTAATTGCTTCTGCTCCCATTTTAGCAACAAAACTACCTTTTCCATATTTTTCTTCTGCTTCTCTATATTCTTTTTCAGTTAATATTTGACATTTTGTTAAATCAGATGTTCCTTTATCAATAACAATATATGATGCAAAATATATAACTTTTTCTAAGCTTCTAGGTGAAATATCTAATATTAAAGCTATTCTACTTGGAATTCCTTTAAAATACCAAATATGTGCTACAGGAGCTGCTAATTCAATATGTCCCATTCTTTCACGTCTAACTTTAGATTTTGTAACTTCAACTCCACATCTATCGCAAATTATACCTTTATATCTTACTCTTTTATATTTACCACAATGGCATTCCCAATCTTTTGTAGGTCCAAATATTTTTTCACAAAATAATCCATCTTTTTCTGGCTTTAATGTTCTGTAATTAATAGTCTCTGGTTTTTTAACTTCTCCTTTTGACCATTCTCTTATTTTTTCATCAGAAGCAAGTCCTATTTTTATTTTGTCAAAAATTTCTAATTCGTCTTTATTTTGATCGTTTTCCATTAAAAATTTTCCTCCCTTTAATTTTGAAAAATTTTTTAATTTATGAATTTTTTGTAGAGTATAGTTCTTTTTATAAATTTAAGAACTATCTCTACCTTATATTTTCATAAATTTATTTAACAATATTCATTAAAACTAAACATACATCGCTCGAACAAATTATATTAGTAATTTAATTTTATATATTGTTATTATTCAATTATTTTCAGTGTGGTTTGCACAAATTTATTGTACTTTTTATTCATCAATCATATCATCATTTAAGATATCATCTTCTGATAAATCTTCCATCATTTCACTTTCTGCAAGTTCAAATTGTTCTTCTATTTCGTCATCGTTAAATTCTTCTTCAATAAATTCATTATCTAATTCGCCTTCATCAACAATTGCTTCTTCTGGAATAACTTTTTTTAGTTCATCCATGTTAAATTCAACACCTTCATCAATGTTTTCTTTAAGTTCTAATTCTCTATCATCTTCTGAATATAAACGAACATCCAATCCTAAACTTTGTAATTCTTTTATTAAAACTTTAAAGCTTTCTGGAACTCCTGGTTCAGGAACGTTTTCTCCTTTAACGATTGCTTCGTATGTTTTTACTCTTCCTACAACATCATCTGATTTAATTGTTAATATTTCTTGTAATGTATATGCTGCACCATATGCTTCTAATGCCCAAACTTCCATTTCTCCAAAACGTTGTCCACCAAATTGAGCTTTACCTCCTAAAGGTTGTTGTGTTACTAAAGAGTATGGTCCTGTTGAACGAGCATGTATTTTGTCATCAACTAAGTGGTGAAGTTTTAACATGTACATTACACCAACTGTAATTGGCTTATCAAATGGTTCACCAGTTCTTCCATCATATAAAATTGTTTTTCCATCTTCTGATAATCCAGATTTTTTCAACATTTCTACGATGTCTTCCTCAGTAGCACCATCAAATACAGGAGTTGCTACCTTCATTCCAAGTAATCTTGCAGCTGCTCCTAAATGTACTTCTAAAACTTGGCCTAAGTTCATACGAGAAGGTACACCTAATGGGTTTAGAACAACATCAACAGGTGTTCCATCTGGCATAAATGGCATATCTTCTACTGGTAAAATTCTTGAGATAACACCTTTGTTACCATGACGTCCAGCCATTTTATCTCCTACTGATATTTTTCTTTTTTGAGCTATATATACTCTTATTACTTTATTTACTCCAGGAGCTAATTCATCTGAATTTTCTCTTGTATACACTTTTACATCAACAATTGTTCCAGCTTCTCCGTGTGGTACTCTTAATGAAGTATCACGAACTTCTCTAGCTTTTTCACCAAATATTGCTCTTAACAATCTTTCTTCTGCTGATAATTCTGTTTCTCCTTTTGGAGTAACCTTTCCAACTAATATATCTCCAGGTCTTACTTCAGCACCAATTCTTATAATTCCATTTTCATCTAGATCTTTTAATCCATCTTCACCAACATTTGGAATATCATTTGTTATTTCTTCTGCCCCAAGTTTTGTATCACGGCATTCACAGTCATATTCTTCAATATGTATTGATGTGTAAACATCTTCTTTAACTAATCTTTCACTTAATAAAATAGCATCCTCGTAATTATATCCTTCCCAAGTTGTAAATGCTATTAAAACATTTTTACCAAGTGCCATTTCTCCATTTTGTGTTGAAGGTCCATCAGCTATAACATCTCCAGCTTTAACTTTTTCACCTTTAACAACTATAGGATGTTGATTTATACATGTTCCACCATTTGTTCTTTTAAATTTACGTAGTTTGTATGTGTCTATACCATCCTTTGTTTTAATTGTAATATCATCACCTGTAACTCTTTCAACAATACCACCTTCTTTAGCTAATACTGTTATTCCAGAATCTTTTGCAGCTTTATATTCTATACCTGTTCCAACTATTGGAGAATCTGTAATCATAAGTGGAACTGCTTGACGTTGCATGTTTGCACCCATTAATGCACGGTTAGCATCATCATGCTCTAAGAAAGGAATCATTGCTGCTCCAACAGAAACTAATTGTTTTGGAGAAACATCAATAAAATCAACTTTTTCAGCTTCAACTTCTGTTACTTCATCCAAATATCTAACTCTTATCATTTTATTTACAAAATGTCCATCTTCAGTCATTGGTTCTGTTGCTTGAGCAATTATGTATTCATCTTCTTCATCTGCTGTCATATATTTAACTTCATCTGTTACTTTGTGTGTTTTAGGATCTATTTTTCTATATGGTGTTTCTACAAATCCATATTCATTTATAATAGCAAATGTTGAAAGTGCAGAAATTAATCCAATATTTGGTCCTTCTGGAGATTCTATTGGACATAATCTACCATAATGTGTATAATGAACGTCACGAACCTCAAATCCTGCTCTTTCTCTTGATAAACCACCAGGTCCTAATGCAGAAATTCTTCTTTTATGTGTTAATTCTGAAAGTGGATTTGTTTGATCCATAAATTGAGATAATTGTGAACTTCCAAAGAATTCTCTAATTGATGATGTAATTGGTTTTGTATTAATCAATGTTTGTGGTGTTACAACATCTAAATCTTGAATTGTCATTCTCTCACGAACAACTCTTTCTAATCTTGTTAAACCAATTCTAAATTGATTTTGTAATAATTCACCTACACATCTTATACGTCTATTTCCTAAGTGATCAATATCATCTGTTCTTCCTAATCCATATTGTAAGTTTAATAAATAGTTAATAGAAGCTATCATATCTTCTGTAACAATATGTTTTGGTACTAATTCTTCTTCTCTTTCTGCAATTACTTTTTCTAAATCCTTTTCAGCTGTATTTTCTAAAATATTTTTTAATACTTCATAATTTACTAATTCTTTTATATTTACTTTTTTTAGATCAACAAATTCATGAATATCAACAGTTCCATTTCCTATAACTCTAACTTTTTTATCATTAATTTTTAAATCAACTATGTTAATTCCAGAATTTTGTATTTTATTTGCAGCTTCTTTAGAAATAACTGTATCTTTTTCAACGATTATTTCACCTGTTTCGCTATTTAAAATATCATTATATGCAACATTATTTACAATTCTTGAAGCTAAATTTAATTTTTTATTAAATTTATATCTACCAACTTTTGCTAAATCATATCTTCTTGGATCAAAGAATAAATTGTTAAACAAATTTCTTGCAGCGTCTACAGTTGGAAGTTCTCCTGGTCTTAATTTTTTATAAATTTCAACTATTGCTTCTTCACTTGTTTTAACTGTATCTTTTGCTATTGTTGCTAATATTTTTTCATCTTCTCCAAATACATTTATAATTTGTTCATCTGAAACTAGTCCTATTGCTCTTAATAAAACTGTAACTGGTAATTTTCTTGTTCTATCAATTCTTACATAAAATACATCATTACCATCTGTTTCATATTCAAGCCATGCGCCTCTAACTGGCATAACCGTAGAAGTATAAAGTTTTTTACCTGTTTTATCATAATCAGATTCATAATAACATCCAGGTGATCTTACTAACTGGCTTACAACAACTCTCTCTGCACCATTAATAACGAATGTTCCGCTATCTGTCATTAATGGGAAATCTCCTAAATAAATTTCTTGCTCCTTGATTTCACCAGTTTCACGATTAATAAGTCTAACTTTTACATGTAATCTTGTTGAATATGTAGCATCTCTTTCTTTTGCTTCTTCTAAAGAATATTTAGTTTCTTTTTCCATATAATAATCAAAGAATTCAAGAACTAAATTTCCAGAATAATCAATAATAGGAGATATATCTTTTAATACCTCACCTAATCCTTCTTTTACAAACCAATTATAAGAATCTTTTTGTACTTGAATTAAGTTTGGAATATCGATAAAATCTCCTATTTTTGCAAATGTTTTTCTTGTAGTTTTTTCGTACTTTAGGTCTTTTAACAAAATAAATCAACTCCTCATTTTTAATGATTTTTTTGAGCAGATATATTTATTAAAATTAAATAAAGCCCCTCTTAATATATTAATGTATTATAAACTCAAATCCGTACTGCCCTAAATCGTTTTTGAATTTATAACCTAATTTAATATCTAATTCTTCCTTATTTAATTATAAAAATAACAATTTTCTCCTATTTTAAACTATAGGCTTAAATATGATATCATAGTTTTCAACTGCTTGTCAATATTTTATGTATCATTTTTTCCATTTTTTTCTTATTGTATTTTATGTTTTTTTACAATCCTTGTAGCCCATATGATTGGAGTTTCTATTTTATTTTTTTATTATTCAATTAATTCAAAACCCATATGCTGCTGTATTTCTATATCTATAATTTTTCTTTCATATAAATTATTTTTACAGCAATATTCTTTTATTGCTTCCTCTGTTTTTACTCCAAATTTACCATTTGGTTCATCATTAAAAAATCCCAATTTTTTAAGTCTTTTCTGAATCTCAAAAACATCTGCTCCATACATTCCTGATTTAAGTTCTCTAAATCCATTTCCAAAACTTCCATATGGACCATCCATAATTGTAACTTTTGTTCCAACTGGTACAATGCTATACAGTTCTGCTACATCATTATTTTCCATTCTTATACACCCATGAGAACTTGCCCATCCAATTGAAGCATTATCAAGTGTTCCGTGAATTCCAAATTGTCCCCACGGAACATTAAGTCCCATCCAGCTTCCGTCCAAATCCTTCTCCCCATTTTGCTTTTTTAACTATTTTCCATGTTCCAATTGGTGATGGAGTATCCCATTTTCCTCCTGAACATCTATAAATTTTTATTAATTTATCATTTTCAAATAAATACAATTGGGATTCTTCAACATCAACTAAAATTTTATATTCACCATTATTTAACGCCTTTACAATTCCTTCATGTTTTATACAAAACATTGTAACTAGGCATATTAATATAAATATAATTAAAATATATATTTTTTTCATATTATAATCTTATTAACTTTTAATAAATAAATGCAAAATTTAAATTGCAAACTATTTTACAATAATCAAAAAACTGCCAAAAGTTTTGGCAGTTTCTTGATTATATTTTACCTATATATTGTATTTTTCTCTTTTATGATATGTCGTGTGTAAAAGTTCATGTGCTTTATGACTTCCTGGTTTTTCCAAAAATTCTGAATATAATTTTTCCATTACAGGATTTTCATGAGATTTTCTTAATTTACTATCTTCATCAATATTATATAATGCTTTTGCTCTCAAAGCTCTTACATCAACATTTGATCTTGTTTTTGAACTTACTATTGGTTGTCCTCCACCCATTACACAACCACCTGGGCAAGCCATTATTTCTACAAATTGATAATCAGCTTTTCCAGCTTTTATTTCTTCTAGTACTTTTCTAGCATTTCCTAATCCATGTGCCACAGCAACTTTAATTTCTTTTCCATCTAAATCTATAGTTGCTTTTTTTATTCCTTTATTTCCTCTTACATCTTCAAAATCAACTGATTTTAATTCTTTTCCAGTAACTTTTTCATAAGCTGTTCTTAATGCGGCTTCCATAACCCCACCAGTTGTTCCAAATATTGCAGCAGCTCCTGTTGCTTCTCCCATCGGGTCATCAAAAACATCATCTTCCAAATTTACAAAATCAATATTTGCTTGTTTTATCATTCTTGCAAGTTCACGAGTTGTAATTACGCAATCAACATTATCAAGGTCGTCATTCTTCATTTCTTCTCTTGATCTTTCAAATTTCTTAGCAACACATGGCATTACAGATACAACATACATTTTCTTTGGATCAATACCAACTTTTTCTGCATAATAAGATTTTAAAATTGCTCCAAACATTTCATGTGGTGATTTACATGTTGATAAATGTGGTAATAATTCTGGATAATTCATTTCTATAAATCTTATCCATCCAGGGCTACATGATGTTATCATAGGAATATTATCATTTTTTGTTAATCTTTCTACAAATTCATTTGCTTCTTCCATAATTGTTAAGTCAGCACCTGTATTTGTATCAAAAACTTTATCAAATCCAATTTTCTTTAATGCTGCAACCATTTTTCCAGTAACTGCTGTTCCTATTTTTATTCCAAATTCTTCTCCTAAAGCAGCTCTAACTGCTGGTGCAACTTGAACAATTACAGTTGTATCTTTATCATTTATTTTTCTCCAAACTTGTTTAGTATCATCTTTTTCTTTTAACGCACCTACTGGACAAGCTTCTATACATTGTCCACAAAAAACACAATTTACATTGTTTAAGCTTTCATCATTTGTACTTGCTATTCTTGATTCAAAACCTCTTCCTGCAACAGCAATAGCTCCAATGTTTTGTACGTTTTTACATGCTGCTACGCATCTTTTACACATAATACATTTACTTGTATCTCTAACTATAGAAGGTGATACTTCATCAATATTTGCAGCAATTTTTTCTCCTTCATATTCTATTTCTTGAATTCCAAATTGTCTTGCAAGTGTTTGTAATTCACAATTTCCATTTCTTACACATGTTAAACAATCTCTATTGTGTGTTGATAAAATTAAATCTAAAATAACTCTTCTAGCTTCATTAATTTCTGGTGTGTTTGTTCTAACTATCATTCCTTCTTCTGCTTTTGTAATACATGAGGGACTAAATCCTCTTCTTCCTTCTATTTCTACTATACACATTCTGCAATCTCCAGCAGCATTTATTTCTTTTAAGAAACATAGGGTTGGTATATCTATATTTGCTTTTCTTGCAGCAGTAAGTACAGATACACCTTTTTCAACTTCTACTTCTTTCCCATCAATTGTTAATTTAATCATTTCTGGCATTTGATTTTTCTCCTTTCGCTTTTTTATTTAACTAATTCCATAAATAAATTTTGATCATCTTTATTATACATTCCAATATTTTCTTTATCTTTATTTGAAACTCTATAACAAATTAATAATTCCCATTCATCTTCTTTTTCATTATCCTCTTTTGTAGAATCATTATATAACGTTTTATCTAATAACTCTTTTAGCTTATTACTTTCATCTTGAGTCAAATTCTTTTCTTCTAAAATTCTTCCACTATAAAAACCATTATCATTTTTATTTGCTTCAAATTCTTCCGTAGGTAAACAATCTTCTTTATAATAAACTTTATTTTTTTCTATATCTATTTCATAATATTGACTTGTTATTACAGAAGGTGCAACATCATAAAAAGTATTATCCTTTATTTCTGCCCATACTCGATATCTATATTCATTATTTAAGCAAATATTTTCACTTTCAGTTATTATTTCAGTTTTATTATTATATTGTTTTTGGTTACTTTCAGTTTTGGTTTTTATTATATTGTTATATATACCAAAAAATATAGCTGCTAAAATTATAAATAAAATAATAATTATTTTTTTCTTCATATATTTCTCCTCTTTAAAATAATATCTTTTATATTTTTCTAAATTGCTGAGAAATGGCAGTTTCTTTGACAAGCACCACATTTAATACATTTTTCTGTATCTATTTTATATCCATTTTCTCTATCTCCTGTAATTGCATTAACTGGACAATTTCTAGCACATAATCCACATTTTTTACATTTTTCTGAATTTATTTCAAGTTTAGCTAATGCTTTACATTCATTTGTTGAACATTTTTGTTGGTCAACATGTTCAATATATTCGTTTCTAAAATATTTTAATGTTGAAAGCACAGGGTTTGGTGCTGTTTGACCAAGTCCACAAACAGATGCTGTTTTTATTGTATGAGCTAGTTTTTCTAATTTATCTATATCTTCTAAAGTACCTTTACCTTCTGTAATTCTTTCTAGAATTTCCAACATTCTTTTTGTTCCAATTCTACATGGATTACATTTTCCACAAGATTCATCAACAGTAAATCCTAAATAGAATTTTGCAAGATTAACCATACATTTTGTATCATCCATTACTATTAATCCACCAGATCCCATCATTGATCCAATTGCTCCTAATGATTCATAATCAATTGGTGTATCTAAATTTTCTTCTGGAATACATCCACCTGATGGTCCTCCTGTTTGAGCGGCTTTAAATTTATGTCCTCCAGGAATTCCTCCACCTATATCAAATACTATTTCTCTTAATGTTGTTCCCATAGGAACTTCAACTAATCCTACATTTACAACATTACCACCTAAAGCAAATACCTTTGTTCCTTTAGATGTTTCTGTTCCAATTGATTTATACCATTCTGCACCATTTAATATTATTTTTGTTATATTTGCATATGTTTCAACATTATTTATTAATGTTGGCTTTTGCCATAAACCTGCATTTGCTGGGAATGGTGGTTTTAATCTTGGACGTCCTGCTCTACCTTCTATAGATTCCAAAAGTGCTGTTTCTTCTCCACAAACAAAAGCTCCTGCACCAAGTCTTATTTCCAAATCAAAACTAAACTCTGTACCAAATATATTTTTTCCTAATATTCCATATTCTTTAGCTTGATTTATTGCTGTTTGAAATCTATGTACTGCTATTGGATATTCTGCTCTTACATAAATATATCCCTTATCTGCTCCAATTGCATATCCTGCAATCATCATAGCTTCTATAATACAGTGTGGATCACCCTCTAAAATACTTCTATCCATAAAAGCACCAGGATCACCTTCATCTGCATTACATACAACATATTTTTGTTCTCCCGCTGCAATTTTTGTAAAGAACCATTTTTTACCTGTTGGAAAACCAGCTCCACCTCTTCCTCTTAATCCTGATTCTGTTACTTCATTTATAACATCATCTTGACTCATATTAAATAATACTTTTTCTAATGCTTTATATCCATCAAAAGCAATATATTCATCTATATTCTCTGGATCTATTATTCCACAATTTTTTAGTGCTATTCTTTTTTGTTTTTTATAAAAAGTTAATTCATCCAATCTTTTTACTACAGAATTATCTATATCCTTACATAGTAATCTTTCTACAAGCTTTCCTTCTATAATATGTGTATTTATTATTTCTTCACAATCTTCTGGTTTTACCATTGCATAAAAAGTATCTTCTGGTCTAATTATTACTATAGGTCCTTTAGCACATAATCCAAAGCAACCAGTTTGAATAACCCTTACATTTTTTATACCTTTTTCTTCTATAATTTTTTTAAAATTTTCTATTATTTTAGGTGATTTTGAAGATGTACATCCTGTACCACGACATACTAAAATATGTTTTTCTACAGTATTTGCTTGTAAATTAACACGTAAGTCTAATTCTTTTCTTTTTTCTTCTCTAATTTTTTGAATCTCTTCTAGTGTTTTCATTTTTCTTCCTCCTATTTGTTTTTATTTATCTTTATATTCTTTTAAAACTTTTTCCATAAGTTCAGGAGTTGATTTTCCGTATACTTCATCGTTTATAGTAAACACAGGTGCTAATCCACAAGCTCCTATACATCTTGTTGCTTCTAAAGAAAATTTTCCATCTGCTGTTGTTTCTCCAACATCTATTCCTAATATTTCTTTAGCCTTATCTAAAACTCTTTCTGACCCTTTTACAAAACAAGCTGTTCCTAGGCAAACTGCTACATTGTATTTTCCTTTTGGCTTTAATGTAAATCTTGCATAAAATGTAATTACACCATAAATTTCTGCCATTGGTAAATTTAAATATTTTGAAATTTCCATTTGAGCACTTTTAGGAATATATCCATAATATTCTTGAACTTCATTTAAAATTTGTATTAAATTGTCTTTATCTTGAGTATATTTATTTAAAATTTCCTCCATTTTTTCATCTTTGTTGTTTCCACAATTACATGCCATTTTTATTCCTCCTATTTATTTTTATAAAAATTTCTCACACTATTCCTTATTATAAAGTCAAATGTAAAAAAATGCAAACACTTTTTTTAGTGTCCACATTTTTTCATATCAATTTATTTAATATCTTTATATTTAATTACTTTTCCTAACGTTATTATAGCTATAATAGTAACTATTAATATTATTGGGGTTACCTCTTTTGAACCTGCATATGGAGCTGCAGTATTTGCTGTTGTTCCGTTATAAACTTTTTCTGTATTTGTATTTATATTTGTATTCTTATTTGTTGTAGGCTCATTAGTTGTTGAAGCAATTGTTAAACTTACACTTGGTTCTGTAGTAATTTCATAAGGTTCTTCAGCATCATCTAACACATATAATTCACCAAATCCTATTTCCGTTGTTGTAGCTTTTGCTGTACTTTTAACTTTTAATTTTATTGTTCCAATTGTTTCGCTAGAAGTTACAGGATCACCAAGAGTTAGTCCTTCAATTGTAGCTCCATCTGCATCTTCTATTTCAGCTAAACATAAATACCATCCATCTTCATTATAATATACAACTTTTAAATTATCTAATTCATATTCTTCTTTTTGGGTTTCCAAATCAATTGCATCTTCTATATCAGAATCTGTTTCATATACAATATCAAAAATTTCTTGATCATAGTCTAATTCTCCAACAATTGCTGATATACCATCTTCAATATTTACATTACTAAGCTTTACACTTAAAGTTACAACATCTCCAGCATTTAATTTTGTTTTATCAGAAGTTATCTTTACGTCACACGCTTCACTATCTGCATAACATATATTAGATATTAATATACCTATTAAAAATACTATTAAAAGCATTACTTTTGTAATTTTTCTCATTTTTTTCTCCTTACATTTTATTACTACTAGTATATACCATTATTAAAAATAAAATCAATACAATTTTAAAAAAATATCGAGTTGTACTAAATACAACCCGATATCTTTTAATTTGTGTACTTTTAATTAATGTACTAATGAAGGCATTTTGTTTAATAATGATTTTATTGTACTAATTACTGGAATTGTTCCAGCTTTAGTAAATTCTTTTCCTAAAAGATGTCCTTCTATATTTCCTGTTGGATCTGCTTCTCCATATGTATATTCAATTTCTCCATCAACTTTTCCAACTTCAGTTTCATTTACAGTTAAATCTGCACCAGCTGTTGCTTCAACCTGTGTTTTATTAACTTTTGCACTTGCTCTTTCATTTAAACTAGCTTTTATTTTATCAGATAATACTATAATATCTTGATGTGCTTCACCTGATACATTTATTTCATCTAAAGATAATTCTAATCTTCCTGTTGCATCAGTACGAACATCTAATAATTCTTCTCCTTCAGTTGTTGTAACATTTAAGTTTGCTTCTCCATTAGCATCTATAGCTAATTTACCATCTTCTTCAAGAGATAAAGCTACAGTTCCATTAGCATCTGCTACAACTTCAACTTTTTCTAATATTGTTGCATTTTCTATAAAATCTGCTGAAATAGATTTTTGGTCTATATTTAATGTTATATTTCCTTGATGAGTTGTTGCTAAAGCATTAATTTCTGTTCCATCTTTTTTAGTTAATACTATATTGGTTGAGCCATCTATACCAACTTTAATTTCACCATTTTCAAAACTAGCAACTGCTGTATTTGCAATATCAACATTTGTAAATTCCCCATCTATTTTTAGTCCTGATTCTAAACCATTTTCTGTTAAATCAAAAGACAATTTAATAAATTTAGTAGATTCTACAACTTGATCTTCTGAAATCCAACCTTCACCTAATACATAAATTCCGTATGTAGCATTCTTTTTAATTCTTAAAATTATACCACATCCTAATTCGTCATCTTTATATGTTTTTTTTACTTTTGCTCCTTCTTTGTAAGATTTATATGTATTACCTTGAAAATTAATTTTTCTATTTAATTTTATTTCTGGTTTTTCAGTTTCTACCATTTCTTGAGATATTTCTTCTATCTCTTCTTCATCTGCAGCTCTTACTGAGCTAAAAAATGAACTTCCTGCAAAAACTAATGATGCAATTAATAAAATAACTAAAGCTTTAGT
This sequence comes from Clostridiales bacterium UBA1742, assembly GCA_002314935.1. Taxonomy (GTDB): domain Bacteria; phylum Bacillota; class Clostridia; order TANB77; family CAG-508; genus CAG-452. Next base: position 39,169 of record DCHW01000009.1, read on the forward strand.
TTTTAAATTTGAACATATACTTTCTTCCATCATATCAATCCTCCTTATAAAATAAATATATTTTTAGGTTCTAAAAATACTTTCGTATTTTTTAAGCTAAAACCATATTGCTAAATTAATTATACCATTTTTTGTTAGTTATGTCAACTGGATAAATTCTATAAAAAAACACGCTTTAATTTTAAAGCGTGTTTGAATAACTTTTATTTACTTAAAAATTTCTTCAAATTCTTCTCCATCAATTTTTTCTTTTTCTAATAATCTTTCAGCTACCATTGTTAATTTATCCATATTAGAACTTAAAATTTGTCTTGCCGTATTATATGCTATATCTATTATTTTTTTAACTTCTTCATCAATTATACCTGCTGTTTCTTCACTAAAGTTTCTTGTTTGTGTCCAATCCCTGCCTAAAAATACTTCTTCTTGACCTGAACCGAAAGTTATAGTTCCTAATTTATCGCTCATACCATATTTAGTAACCATATCTCTTGCTATTTTAGTAGCTCTTTCAATATCATTACTAGCTCCTGTAGATACATCATTTAACACTAAACTTTCTGCCACTCTACCACCTAATAATGAAATAATATTTTCTTCCATTTCTGATTTAGACATAAAGTTTTTATCTTCATCTGGTTTATACATAGTATATCCACCAGCCATACCACGTGGTACTATTGATATTTGATGTACTGCATCTTGAGTTGGTAAAAATCTACTTACAACTGCATGCCCCGCTTCATGGAATGCAACTAATTTATTTTCTTTTGGACTTCTTACTTTGCTCTTTTTTTCTGGTCCCATTGTTACTTTTATCATTGCATCTTCTATTTCTGTCATTTCAATTTCAGATTTATTTCTTCTTGCAGCTAAAAGTGCAGCCTCATTTAATACATTTTCTAAATCTGCTCCAACAAATCCTGCTGTATTTTTTGCAATTGTTTTTAAATCTACATCATCAGATATTTTTTTCTTTCTACTATGAACTTCTAGTATTTGTTCTCTAGCTTTTACATCTGGACTAGATACTACAATTTGTCTATCGAATCTTCCTGGTCTTAATAAAGCTTTATCTAATACATCTGGTCTATTAGTTGCTGCAAGTACTATAACTCCTTCATTGGTTCCAAATCCGTCCATTTCAACTAGTAATTGATTTAATGTTTGTTCTCTTTCGTCATGTCCTCCACCAAGTCCTGCACCTCTTTGACGTCCTACTGCATCAATCTCATCTATAAATATTATACAAGGAGCATTCTTTTTAGCTTGATCAAATAAGTCTCTTACTCTTGATGCACCAACACCAACAAACATTTCAACAAAATCTGATCCACTTATTATAAAGAAAGGAACTCCAGCTTCTCCAGCAACAGCTTTAGCTAATAGTGTTTTACCTGTTCCTGGATGCCCTACTAATAAAACACCTTTTGGTATTCTTGCACCCATATCTGTAAATTTTTTAGGTGATTTTAAAAATTCAACAATCTCTTCTAACTCTTCTTTTTCTTCATCCACTCCAGCAACATCTGCAAATGTAACTTTTGTTCTTTCTGAAGTTCCCATCATTCTTGCTCTACTTTTTCCAAAAGACATTGTTTTATTTCCGCCACTTTGTGTGTTACTCATAAATAAAAACCAGAACAAAATAAATATTAATGCAATTCCAAATGGTGACACTAAACTAAGAAAAGTTAATAAAGCTGATTCTGATTCTGATTCTAATGAAAAACTTCCTTGTGATATATAATCATTAGCTTTATCCATAAAGCTATCAATACTTGGTATGTTTACTTCCTTTTCTGCTTTCAAATCTGATTTTAAAACAACTTTTGCCTTTTCTCCACTACTTGATATTGTTACTTCCTTTACTTCACCATTTTCAATTGATGAAATAAGTTCTGAATATGTCATCTTGTTGCTAGAATTTTCAAGTATTGCAGAAATTAATACTACAAAAATTATTCCTATTATTAGCCATATAGCTAAGCTTTTTAATCCTTTTTTCATTTTTACCTCCAAAATATTCTTTTGTATTAATTTTAATTTTCTAATCAGCCAAAATATAACACAACTCCTAATCTAATTCAATACTTTTTTTGAAAGTTTTTTCTTTCAAAAGCTTGTGCTACAAGGCTTTTCTTACGGAACATTATGGTTTGGTATAAAAAAAATTTTTTTATTTTTTACTAAAATTTTAATATTTTTATTTGGAATTAAAAATTTATTACCTATATTATTATTGCATAATTTTATAATATCATCTATATTTATTTTTTCTATTCCATCTACTGTACCAATTACTTTATTTATAGTATATAATATTAATCTTTGTTTTATTACTAAATTTAATTTGTTAAATTCTCTTAGTTTTAAAGCTATAGGTTCATTTCCTTCATTACTTAATAATCTTTCATATTCTTTTTCTGTAATTTCTTTTAAATATTCATCTTCTAATGTCGCTACATCAGATAACCTATTTACTGTTTTTATAATATTGGGATTAAACTCTTGTTTTATATAGGGAATTACTATATTACGGACTTTATTTCTTGTATAAATATTTTCCAAATTAGATTTATCTATTTTTGGAGTTAATTTATTAGCATCACAATATTTTTCTATTTCGCTTCTTTCTATTTCTATAAGTGGTCTAATAAATCTATTATCTCTTATTGCTTCTATTCCTTTTAATCCAGAAATTCCACTACCTCTTAAAATATTCATTAATACCGTTTCTACTTTGTCATTACTATTGTGTGCAGTTGCAATTTTGTTAGAACCAGTTTTTTGTAAAATTTCCTCAAAAAATGCATATCTAATATTTCTTCCAGTTTCTTCTGTTCCCATTTTTCTTTGTTCTGCAATTTTTATTACATCAATTTTTTTTATGTAACATTCTACATTTATTTGCTCACAAAATTTTTTTACATATTCTGTTTCCATGTCTGCTTCTTCTCTAATCATATGGTTAATATGAGCAACACAAATATTAAAATTTAATTTGTCTTTTAATATATTTAAAACATGTAACAAGCAAATTGAATCTGGTCCACCTGATACTCCGATAACTATTTTATCTCCACTTTTTATTAAATTATATTTATTTATTGTATTTAAAATTTTTTCTTTCATAAGCGATATTATATCATTTTATTAATTTAAGTTCAAGAAAATTTGTATATTATGTAAATTTATGATATACTTATTTTACATTTTTAACCAAAAATAAAAAACACAGGAGGGAATTTACATGAAAAAAATCTTATTATTTTTGGTTTTAGCACTAATTTTTTCTTTAGCAGGTTGCTCATTTACAACATACTCTAAGGAAAAAGCTTCTGAAATTACACCCACTACCAGTCAAACAATAACTATTAACACAACAATGAAAGACTGGATAAAAAATTGCTTAGAACAAGGGAAAACAGATATACTTTCTTTTAATTCTTCTGAAACTATATATGATGTAACTTCATATTTTCAGCAAGAACTTTCAAAAAGCACAAAAAAACCTTGCTATTTTGCAATTTTTAAAACAAAAGATGGAATATTAAATATGGAAATCTGCTATGATGGTATAACATTGGATGATATCCTTACTAGCTATTCCTTTGAAGAGCATGACGAATGTTTCTTTATCATAAGAACAAAATCTACTCTAAATGAAATTTCAGAAAAAATTTCTGAAATCCACGGAAAAAACACTGATTTTTCTGTGTGTACAACAGAAATTAAAGATGGAAATCGTATTTACTATAAAGTTAATATTATCTCCTAAAAAACACCGACATGTTTTAAACATGCCGGTATTTTTTTAATCCATATATTTTTCTATATTTACAAATTTAGTATAATTTCCAAGCCATAATAATTCTACTGTTCCTGTTGAACCTGCTCTATGTTTTGCAAGTATTACTTCTGCAATGTTCTTTTTTTCTGTATCCGGGTTATAATAGTCATCTCTATATAAAAACATTACTATATCAGCATCTTGCTCTATTGCTCCAGACTCGCGCAAATCTGAAAGCATTGGTCTATGGTCTTGTCTTGCTTCTGCTGCCCTTGATAGCTGTGATAATGCAATTACAGGTATATCTAATTCTTTAGCAAGAATTTTTAATGATCTACTTATTTCAGAAATTTCTTGTTCACGACTTGAATTTTTTTTGCCATTTCCTTGAATTAATTGTAAATAATCTATTACTATTAATCCAACATTTTTTTCTAATTTCAATTTTCTACATTTTGCTCTAATTTCTGTTACTGTAATACCTGGTGTATCATCTATATAAATTGGTGCTTCTGAAAGTGGTCCTAAAGCTGTTGCCAATTTCACCCAATCATCTTCTTCTATTTTTCCAGTTCTTATTTTATTGCTATCTACCATTGCCTCACTACACAAAATTCTGTTTACTAACTGGCTCTTAGACATTTCTAAGTTAAATATTGCAACTGGAACTTTTGCTTGCATTGCTGCATTTGTTGCTATATTTAATGCAAAAGCAGATTTACCCATTGCAGGTCTTGCTGCAACCAAAACCAAATCTGAATTGTGTAATCCGGCTGTTTTATAATCTAAATCAGCAAATCCTGTAGGAACACCAGTTATCGGTTCTTTCTGATTATATAACTTTTCTATTTCCGAAAATGTTTCTACTAAAATATCTTTTAATGGTGAAAAACCTTTTTGATTTTTACTTTGCATTATTTCAAAAATTCTTTTTTCAGCTTGATCCATAATAGAATCAACTTCTTCAGTTTCTGCATATCCTAAATCAATTAACTCATTTGCTGTTTTTATTAAATTTCTAAGTATTGCTTTTTCTTCAACAATCTTTATGTATTTATCTACATTTGCTGTTGTTGGAACTTTGTCTGGTAATACAGCTAAATATTCTAGTCCTCCAACATTTTCAAATTTGCCTACAGAAACCAATTCAGATTTTACTGTTATTATATCAACAGGTTCTGCCCTATTATATAAACTTAAAATTGCCTCGAAAATTATTTTATTATCTTGCCTATAAAAATCATCTGATTTTAAAACTTCTATTGCATCTATTACTGCATCTTTATCAGTTAACATACTTCCCAAAATTGCCTGTTCAGCTTCTATATCATGTGGTGGAATTTTACCTAAATCCATTTTCATATCTCCTTGATTTTATTTTATTTATCTGCTAATATATTTATCTTTAGTTTTCCAACTACTCCATCTCCAAACCTAATATCTACTGAAAAAATTCCTATGTTTTTTATTGTCTCTTTTAACATAAATTTCTTTTTATCTATATTAATATTATGTTTGCTTTTTAATGCTTCTGCAATTTCTTTTGAAGTTACTCCTCCAAATATTTTTCCATTTTCTCCTGCTTTTACAACTATTTCTAATGTAATTTCATCTATCTTTTTTGCAATTTTTTTATTTTCTTCTATTTCTAATTCTTTTTTATGTGCTTTAGAATCATTTTTAGCTTGTAATTTTAACAAATTATCTTTTGTAGCTTCTACAGCTAAATTCTTTGGGAATAAAAAATTTCTAGCATATCCATCATTTGCATTTATTATTTCATCTTTTTTACCAACATTTTTAATATCACTTAATAAAATAACCTTCATAAAAATCCCTCTTTTATAATTTATTTTTTGCTATTTTATCACACAATTATATAAATATCAATCTATATTTTCCTTTCAAAAAGAAAGACCCTCACGGTATAGCCGTGAGGGCAGTTAGGTTAATTTGTAATTTTGAACGTTAAAATCAAAAAATCATAAAGAAATTTGCTTTCATGTGTAGCGTTCAATTGTTTCTCCAGTTTTTCTTCAATTTCCGCAGTCATATCAAAAAATGGATAACCAATATAGGGTTGTTCTGAGTTTAATGTTAATATTGCTGAATTTTCTTTAATAACAATATTTACCTCAGCGTTGTAACCGTACCGTTTAAAAATTTCAGATACTGTAGACTTTATAGCCTCCCTATCCATCTTAACCCTCCTTTCTATTTTAGTTCTTTTTATTATACATCATTTTTTATGCTTAGTAAATATATTTACCCAATTTTTGTTTTAAACTATGAAGGTTAGTCAAACATATGTC
>DCHW01000005.1 GCA_002314935.1 Clostridiales bacterium UBA1742
CATCATTGACTAACCTACAATTATTTATATTTTTTTACATATAATATATTGAATTTATTTTATTTATGATATATTATAGGTAATAATGTTTATTTTACAAAGGAGGATTTTAGATGCCAAAAAGTACAAAGGAAAATTTACAGTCAAATTTAGAAAAAAAAGCAAAAAAAGCAACTACAAAGAAGTCAACAGGTTTAACTACTGCTACATTATCTCCAAATAAAGCATCAATAAAAAAAGCAACAAAATCAACCATTATATCCAAACGAAAATCAACTTCTAAAATTGTTGAAAAAAAACCAGTAAAAAAAGTTGCATCATTAAAAAGTAAGGCTTCTAAATCATCTACTAAATCTAAAAAAAATCAGATTAAATCAGATGCTTTATCAGGTGTTTTAGAATATTATGATTTGCCATATAGATATAACAAAACAATGGTAAAAATGCTTGCTCAATCTCCAAATACATTATTTGTATACTGGGATATATCTGATGAAGATAAATCTACAATGCTTCGAAATTATGGAAAAGATTTTTTTGATAAAACAAAACCGGTTTTATTAATATACAATCAAACCCAAAATTATAAATTTGAAATAGAAATTAACGACTATGCAAATTGTTGGTACTTTAATATAGAAGATGACAAATGTGAATATTATGTTGAATTAGGAAGAAAAACTATAGACAATTCTATCTCACTTCCAAACAACTATATATATGTATCTTCTTCAAATAAAATTGAAGCACCAAATGGTCACATTTTATTTGAAAAAGAACAAAATACAATTTATTTTAAAAATGTTAAAGAAAATTACACATATTCAAAAGATGTAGTTAATTTACATTATATTAACAGATTGCAAAAAGTATATAAAATCTATGATTTATATAAAATTATTTATAAAAATGATGAATTCTTTGATGTTAATAATCCAACATCAATATTCAAATAACCTACAAAGGAGAAACAAATGAAAACAGAAAAAGGCTATGTAAGTTTTATATTACATGCACATCTACCGTTTATTCATCATCCCGAAAGTGAAGATTATTTAGAAGAAGAATGGCTTTTCGAAGCCATTTCTGAAACATATATACCATTATTGTTAAATTTTAAAAAATTAGAGGAAGAGAAAGTTGATTTTAGAATTACAATGTCACTTACTCCCCCTCTTTTATCTATGCTTGATAATAAATTGCTACAAAAAAGATATATAAAATATTTAAAAAAACACATTGAATTATGTGAAAAAGAAGTTATAAGAACATCTTATGACGAAAAGTTAAATTCCCTATCTAAATATTATTTAGATAGATATTCTAATGATTTGCATGTTTTTAAAGATATATATAACTGCAATTTAATTAATGCATTTAAATATTTCCAAGATATTGGAGTACTTGAAATAATAACCTGTGGTGCAACTCACGGTTATTTTCCAATTTTATATGTTAACGAAAAAACAGTTAAAGCACAAATTGCTGTTGGTGTACAAACATATGAAAAATATTTTGGTAAAAAGCCTAGAGGAATTTGGTTACCTGAATGTGGCTATGTTCCAGAATCTGATAAATATTTAAAAGAATTTGGTATTGAATACATAATAACAGAATCACATGGTATTTTATATGCTGACCCTACTCCTCTTTATGGTACATTTGCTCCTATCGTTTCACCTGAAGGAGTAATTGCTTTTGGTAGAGATATAGAAAGTTCTAAGCAAGTATGGAGTTCTGTATGTGGATATCCAGGAGATTTTAACTATAGAGAATTTTATAGGGATATTGGATATGATGCTGACTATGAATATATTAAACCATATATTGCCAAAAACGGAGTTAGAGTTAACACAGGCATTAAATATAATAGAATTACATCAAAAGATGGAGATTATAAAGATTTATATAATGTTCAATGGGCAAAAGATTCTGCAGAAATGCAAGCAGGTCACTTTTTAGATTCTAGAGTAAACCAAATTAATGATTTAACCTCAGTTATGGATATCCCTCCAATTGTTGTATGTCCATATGATGCAGAGCTTTATGGTCACTGGTGGTATGAAGGTCCATATTGGCTATATACTTTATTTAAAAAAATTTATTATGATGATTGTAATTTTAAACTTATTACTCCAGGAGAATATATTGATAAATTTCCATGTATTCAACTATCTTCTCCTTGTAGATCGAGTTGGGGTGCCAAAGGTTATAGCGAAGTATGGCTTAATGGTTTAAATGATTACGCCCATAGACATTTACATGAAGCTGGTGATAAAATGTGCGAATTGGCAAATCTTTTTCCTAATGCTAAAGGTATAAAAAAGAGAGCTTTAAATCAATGTGCACGCGAATTATTACTTGCCCAAAGTAGCGACTGGCTATTTATAATAACACATGGAACTATGGTTGATTATGCTAAAAAAAGAATAAAAGATCATATTGGACGTTTTAATAAATTGTATGCCCAGATAAAATTAAACACAATAGATGAAGAATATTTAAAAAGTATAAATAAACAAGATTGTATTTTCCCAAATATAGATTATATGATTTATTACTAAAAGTACAACTTACATATTCTCCTTTTCTAACATAATATATGTATATCTAATTAATTTCTGTAGATAATATAATTGTTAGGAAAGGAGATTTTTGTGCTCAAATCAATTTGTATCAAAACTAATAATATTAAAATTATTAATTATCTATTAGATAAATTAGATTATATCTCAATAGAACACTTATACGTTTCTAAATTAAATTTTAAAAATTATCAAAACATTATACTTCATTATAAAGGAAACGATATTAATGTTTTTTTAAATTCTATTTCAAATCTTCTTTCTTCTTGCATTATTCAATTTTATGAAAATTCTTTAATAAAGCATATTTTATCAAATAATTATTTTTACTTTACTCAAATAGAACAAACACAAATATTAAAATTATGCACTGAAACATTAAATACTACTGACATGCATGAAGTATTATTAAGAAAAGATAGCATTAATAAGTCATTGTTTGAATACTTTACTTATAATAAATCATTATTTTTAAATGGATTTATTGATTTTAGATTACAAAATTATTTAAATCTTTTAGACTTAATTGTAGATTCAAGTGTTAATAAATTTATTATTGACAGAGAATATATAGAATTTATTAATCTTTTAAGAGCATATATAAATTCAAAAAATCATGGATTAAATATTGTTCATCTTGTTTATAGCAATAATAAATCCATTTTATTAGATGAGTTTAAAGACATAATCAAATTAGAACATAATATATTAGACACAAAATATATTTCAGATATTACTTTTTCATCTAACGATTATTCTTTAAATGCACTACTTACTCTTTTACCAAAGCAGATTTATATTCATCTAATAAACTGCAATGAAGACGAATTTATTACAACATTGAAATTAATTTTTAATGATAGGATTTTCATTTGTAAAGATTGTGATATATGTAGATTATATTCTTTAGAGCAAATCTCTAAAGAATAAAACTCTTATAATGCAAAATTTATTCCTCTTGTTATAACATCTTTCATATTTTCTATTAATCCATCAATTTCTTTTGGTGTCACAATTAAATTATAATCTTTTGGCATTAAGGCTTCCTTTATTATTCCATATTTATCAGTTTCTTTTAATTTATTTAAATATTCATTAGATTCACCTTCTTGCTGAAGTTTTTCTACAAATATATTAATACTATCTGTAGCAATAGTCGCTGCATCTACTACCATTGGAACTCCAACAGCAACTACAGGAATACCTAATGTATTTTTACTAATTTCATTTCTTGCGTTTTCTACTCCTGCTCCCGGAACTATTCCTGTATCTGAAATTTGTATAGTACTACTTATTCTTTCAATACTTTTAGAAGCAAGACTATCTATTACAATAATTAATTTAGGCCTTATATTATCTGAAACTCCTTTTATAATTTCTACTGTTTCTATTCCAGTCGTTCCTAATACTCCAGGCGCTATTGCACTTACTGGTCTTGTGTTCGGATCTATATATTCCGGAGTATATTTTAAAAAATGTCTTGTAATATCTATTTCTTTAACTACTTTTGGGCCAAGAGAATCTGGTGTAACATATTCATTTCCTAAACCAACAATTAAAATATCATCTTCTTTATTAATATGATTTTGTAATATTTTTTTTAATTCTTTTGTTACAATTTCTGAAGCCTTTTGAATTTCATTTTCATCCGCTATTTTTAAATTTTTAATATCTATTGTTATATATGTTCCAATTGGTTTTCCAATAGCATCTTCCCCTTGTTTATCTTTTATTTTTACTATTGATGTTTTTATATTGTTTTCTTCATTAAATTCCTCAGTTTCAATTCCTGGGATTTTTTCTAAATTATTTGCTTTTTTAAAAATATCTCTTCTTTCATCAGCTAAATCCGTATTAAAATTTATCATAAAAAATCACCCTCTTTACTTATTTTAAGTAAATTAGATGATTTTATACTTATTTAATTTAAATAATTTTTTTCTATCTCTTTTGCAATTTCAAATCTATATTCTTGCTTTGTAATATTATCTTTTCTTTCTCTGTCAATTTTTTCTAAAAACATTTTTTCAGATCTAACCCATATTTTTGAATCTTGTCTATCATATATAGGTTTATAAACAACCATTCTTTCTTTAGTTTCTGAATCTAAAGCAATTCCTTCTACAAAATAATAGTTCCCTTTAAAATGTCTATATACTTTACCAATTTCTACTTTTTCCATTAAATAATCCCCCCTATATTTCAATTCTATCTTTAAATTTATTTTTTATTTGTTCTTTTAATTTTATATTTTTTTCTTGTTCTAAGTTAGGATCATCATTCATTATTTTTAATGCAATTGATTGAACACCTTTTAAAACTTCTATATCTTCAAACAAATTTGCAATTTTAAATTCAGGTAAACCATGTTGTTTTGTACCAAAAAATTCTCCTGATCCTCTTAATTCAAGATCTTTTTCAGATATCTTAAATCCATCATTAGTTTCACACATTATTTTCATTCTCTCTTTAGTGTTGTTGCCATTTCCTTCATATTTTAAGATACAATAAGACTTATAGCCTCCGTCTTCCAACTCTTCCTCTTAATTGGTGAAGTGTTGCAAGTCCAAATCTTTCAGCATTTTCTATAACCATAATGTTACTATTTGGAACATCAACTCCAACTTCTATTACTGTTGTAGAAATTAAAATTTTAGTATCTCCATTTTTAAAATCTTGCATAATTGTTTCTTTTTCTTTGGGTTTCATTTTTCCATGTAAATATTCTACTTTATATTCTGAAAAAATCTCTTTATATTTTTCATATATTTCTAAAACAGATTTTGCGTTAATTTCTTCATTTTCTTCTACTAATGGGCAAACTATATATGCTTGTCTTCCTTCATTAATTTGCTGTTTTATAAAGTTATTTATCCTTTCAGTCATTTCTTTTGCAACTGCAAAAGTATCAATTTTTTTTCTGTTAGGTGGAAGTTCATCTATTATCGATATGTCTAGATCACCATACAATATTAGTGCAAGTGTTCTAGGTATTGGAGTAGCAGTCATAACAAGTACATCAGGATTTCTACCTTTTTTATTTAAAATTGCTCTTTGTCTTACTCCAAATCTATGTTGCTCATCTGTTACAACAAATCCTAAATTTTTAAATATCACATTTTCTTCAAGTAAACTATGTGTTCCAATTATGATATCTATTTCACCGTTTTTTAATCTTTCCAAAATATTTTCTTTTTGTTTTTTAGGTAATCCACTAATTAGTAATTCACAATTTATATTAAAATCTAAAAGCATATTTCTAAAATTATCTAAATGTTGTTTTGCAAGTATTGCAGTTGGAGCCATTACAGCAACTTGATAACCACTTTTTACTGCTTTATAGCTAGCAATTATAGATACAGCTGTCTTTCCGTGATCCTACATCTCCTTGTAAAAGTCTATTCATTGGTTTTATACTTTCCATATCATTATCTATTTCTTCAAGAACTCTATTCTGTGCATTTGTTAGCTTAAATGGCAATTTATTTATTGCATCAGACATTTTAATTTTTTTATCAAAAACTATTCCCTGTTCATTTGTTGTATATTTATTTTTTAAATTCAACAAAGCTAATTGCATAACTAGTAATTCTTCAAAAACCAATCTTTTTCTAGCTAAATTATATTTTTCAAAATTTTCTGGAAAATGTATATTTTTTATTGCAAAATTAATATCTTCCAAATTATAATTTTTAATTATATATTCTGGTAATGTTTCCTCTAAATTGTTTGTAATTTCATTTAAACCATTTTCTATTATTTGTCTAAAAACATTTCCTGATAACTCATAAGTTAATGGATATATTGGTATTATTTTTCCTGTATTTTTATATGTTTCTTCATTATCAAATACTGGTGAATTCATTTCTATATATCCAATTCTTTTATTTGCTTTTCCATAAAATTTATAAGTTTTTCCTATTTCAAATCTATTTTTTAAATATTTTTGGTTAAACCATGTAATTTGGCAAACACCGCTTTCATCTCTTACTCTTAATTTGTATATTGTCATATTTTTTCTTATTCTTGCTTCTGATATTTTTGAGGTACAAATTGCCTCTATTAAGACATCTTCGCCATCTTGAACTTCTTCTATTAATTTAGGCTTACCTCTATCTTCGTATACTCTAGGAAAATATGTAATTAAATCTTGTAAAGTAAAAATTCCAAGTTTGTTTAACAATACTGCTCTTGCTGGTCCAACACCTTTTATATATTTAATTTCTTTGTTTAAATTTTGCATTGTTTCTCCTTAAAATAAACTGTAAATATTTGACATTGTTTTTTTTCGATTTATAATAAAGAAAATAAGGATCCACAACCAAGTGGTTACCATGTAGTTTTTATAAAAGTGTATCTCCCTGGCAAAGCAGAGATGCACTTTTTAATGTTTTTTACACATCCAAATATTGGAGGTAACCACAAATCTGCTTCCTTATTTTCTTTTAAAATTATATAGTAGTGGTTAAAAATTGTCAATATTTTCCACGAACATTTTTTTGTGGTTAGCTTTCAAGTTTAAATCTTAATCCAGTATTTCTCCTTTTTATATCAATATTTTGTGTCATAAAATCAATTATGTTTTTATTACTAATTACTATTAATAGTTTTTTAGCTCTTGTTAATCCTGTATACAACAAGTTTCTTGTTAAAAGCATTGGAGAACTTTGTGGTATACACATAATAACAACATCAAATTCACTTCCGTTGTGATTTATGAATTGTAATACTATAACTATGTTCTAATTGATCAAGATCTTGGAAATCATACCATACTTCTTTTTCATCATCAAAACATACCTTTATTTGTCTTTCTATTTCATCTATTTCTTTTACTCTTCCTAATTCTCCATTAAAAATTCCGCTTCCATGCTCATTTTTACTATTGTTTTTTTCCCAATAAATATCATAATTGTTTTTTATTTGCATAACCCTATCTCCAGGTCTAAAAATTCTATCTCCATTTTTTTTCTGATCTTTAGTTTCTGGATTTAATGCATTTTGTAACTCTTTATTTAACTCTTTTGTTCCAAGCATTCCTTTTTTAGTTGGTGTTAAAATTTGTATGTCTTTAAAAAAATCATAATCTCCATATTTTTTTAATCTTCCTGTGCAAAGTGAAATAATATCATCTAAACATTTTTCTTGTGATACTTCATTAATAAAAAAGAAATCATTTAATTTATCTTTACTATCATTATTTTCTAAAAAACCTTCTCCTTTATTTACTCTATGAGCATTTAAAATTATTTTACTTTTAGCTGCTTGTCTAAATATTTTATTTAAACTTATTACAGTAATAATATTTGATTCTATTATATCTCCTAATACATTCCCTGGTCCTACTGAAGGTAATTGATTTACATCACCCACCAAAATTAACTTTGTTCCTAAGTATATTGCATTACATATATAATTCATTATAATTGAATCTACCATTGACATTTCATCTATTATTACAATATCCGCGTCTATCGGCTTTACAGGACAATTTACATCTATTTTTTTAGTATCTTCATCTATTTTACCAATTTCTAGAAGCCTATGTATTGTACAAGCTTCTTCTCCTGTTGCTTCTTGCATTCTTTTAGCAGCTCTACCTGTAGGCGCACATAAAACAACTTTAAATCCCTTTACTCTATATAATTCAATAATTGATTTTATAATAGTCGTTTTTCCAGTTCCCGGACCTCCAGTAATAACACAAACATTATTATCATTTATAGCTTGTATAGCATTCTTTTGCTCATCTGATAACTCTATTTCTTCTTTACTTTGAATCTTATTTAATTCTTTTTTAAAGTTTTTTATTTCTTTTATATTTTTGGCATTATCAAGTGCTTTTAACTTATCTGCTATATTTTGTTCACATTCATAAAAACTAGCTAAATATATCCACTTTTCATTTTCCTGCTCTATAACAAAAATTTCCTGTTTTGCTTTTAAATTTATTATTTGTTCTTCTATTAAGTCTTTATGTACATTTAATAAATTTGAAACATATTCTATTAAATTTTCTTGTATTACACATGTATTTCCATTATAACTTGCTATTATTAATCCATATTTAATTCCACTTATTATTCTTTCTTGATTTTTTAAATCAATTCCTATATCTAATGCAATCTTATCTATTTTATTAAAATCAATTCCATATGTAATATCTAATAAAACATATGGATTTTCTTCTATTTTTCTTCTTGCATCTTGTCCCAATTTTTCATACACTTTTTTACTATTTTGCCCTGTTATTCCAAACTTTTCTAAAAATCCTACTACCTGCCAAAGCTCCCACTTTTCATTAAATTCTTCTGAAATTTCTATTGCCTTTTCTTCTGTTATTCCCTTTATACAAGCCAAACGATCTGTCTCATATTTTAAAACACTTATTGTTTCTTCCCCAAATTTTTTTACAATTCTTTTAGCAATTACAGGCCCAATTCCTTTTATTATTCCACCTGATAAATATTTTTCTAATGCTTCTAGTGTTTCTGGCATTATTTTTTCAAATGTTTCTATTTTAAATTGTCTTCCATAATCAGGATGATTAACAAATTTTCCGTTCTAGTTTTAAACTATCACCTTTATTAACAAATGGCAAATATCCTACTATTGTAGTTAATTCATCTTCCATTTCTAATTCAGCAATTGTATAACTATTTATTTCATTTTGATATATTATTTCTGATATTTGTCCTTTTATTTCCAAATACATTTTCTCCTTAAATATTTTTTTATATTATATTTTTTTGATAAAACAATTTCAAGATATATTAAATTTTTTTACTTATTTTCTAAGTTTATTGCATCTATTATTTCTTTACAATTTTTCCAATTTAATATTTTTATTATACCATAATCTTTGCTTAAATTTTCTAAAATTTGTTTTGTTTTGTCTTTTGAATTTAAATCAGTAATAAAAACATTTTTCACACTATTTTCTTTACCATACAACATTCTAAATAATATCGAACGCATAAACATTTCTATTTCATTTTCTTGATTTTTTACTGCAATTATAAAATAAATACCATCAGCTTTTAAATTTGTATATGTAATTGTATAATATATTGTTTTTACAATTTCAATTAATCCATATATAGCTAATATCCAAAATAGTCCATTACATAAAAAATTCACCATATATTTTCACCTACTTAGTTTAATATATGGTAATTTTTTTTATTTGTTACTTTATTTTATTTTCTAAACTTTCAATTCTATTTTCATGCTCTTTTATTATTTTTTTGCTTAATAAATCTGATCTAAACAAAATATCTATTTTTTTATCCATTTCTTCTAGTTTATATATTAACTCATCATTTTTTATTTCCATTATAGCACCTCAAATAGATTGTAGCATTTACCACTCCAGTAGTCAACCTTTTTGACAAATTTTTATTGTTTTTTCCCATGGTAAATATGGTTTTCCAAAATGTCCATAATTAGTTGTAGTTGTATAAATTGGATTTTTTAAATTTAAGTAGTTTATAATTCCATTTGGTGTTAAATCAAATTTTTCTTTTATAATATTAGTGATTTCCTCGTTTGATATTCTACCTGTTCCAAATGTATTTACATATATTGAAATTGGTTTTTCCATTCCAATTGCATAAGAAACTTGCAATTCGCATTTATCAGCAAATCCATTTGCAACAATATTTTTGGCAATATATCTTAACATATATGTACTGCTTCTATCTACTTTGCTTGCATCTTTTCCAGAAAAACACCCTCCACCATGTTTACTATATCCACCATATGTATCTACTATTATTTTTCTTCCAGTTAATCCTGTATCTCCAAGTGGTCCTCCAATAACAAATCTTCCTGTTGGATTTACATATATTTTTGTATTTTCATCTATATATTTTTTATCAACAACAACATTTATTACCTGTTCTTTAATTTCTTTTTTTAGCTCTTCTAAACTTTTATTTTCTGTATGTTGTGTTGAAATTAATATAGTATCTATTCTTTTAGGAATATTACCTTCATATTCAACAGTAACTTGTGTTTTTCCGATCAGGTCTTAATCCATTTATTATTCCCTGTTTTCTAACTTCTGTAAGTCTTTTAGCAAGCATATGAGCCATGTCAATTGCAAATGGCATATAACTTTTGGTTTCATTACATGCATAGCCAAACATAATACCTTGATCTCCTGCTCCTCCTGTATCTACTCCCATTGCTATATCTTGACTTTGTTTTGTAATATTAGTAATTATTTTACACGTTCTATAATCAATATCTGTATTTTCATTATCATATCCAATTTCTTTTAAAACATTTCTTGCTATTTCTTCACAATTGAATTTTGCATTTGTTGTAATTTGTCCTGCAATTGTTACCATGTTTTTTGATACAAAAGTTTCTATTGCTACCCTAGAATTTTCATCTTGCTTTAAACATTCATCTAAAATTGTATCAGAAATTAAATCACATATTTTATCTGGGTGTCCTTCTGTTACACTTTCAGATGTAAATAAGTATTTATTTTCCATATATACCATCTCCATTTCTTATTGCCTATTCTATTACCAAGTATAATTATTGTCAATTAATTTTATATTTCTGTTTCATTTTTTAAAATTTTGGAATATAATGATTAGTAGAATTGGAGGTCATTACATATGAAAGAATATAAATTAGCATTAGTTGGAGCAACAGGTTTAGTTGGCAGAACTGCTTTACAAGTATTAAAAGAAAAAAATTTGCCAATTTCAGAATATGTTTTTTTTGCTTCTTCTAGATCAGCAGGTTCAAAGATTAAATTTTTAAATAAAGAATATATTGTTAGAGAATTAAATGAACATTCATTTGATGAAGGTTTTGATTTCGCAATATTTTCAGCAGGTGGTGATACTTCTAAAAAATATTCTCCAATTGCAGCTTCCAAAGGATGCATTGTTGTAGATAATAGTAGTGCTTTTAGAATGGATGATAACGTTCCTCTTGTAGTTCCCGAAGTAAACTCTGATGCCTTAAAAAAACATAATGGAATAATAGCTAATCCAAATTGTTCAACCATTCAAGCAGTAGTCCCACTAAAACCATTAGACACCAAATATACAATTAAAAGAATTGTATATTCAACATACCAAGCTGTTTCAGGTGCTGGTAAAAAAGGAGTTGATGATTTAAAAAATGGAATTAAAGGTTTACCACCAAAAAAATTTCCTTACTCAATCTTTAATAATTGCTTACCACACATAGATGATTTTACTGAAAATGGATATACAAAAGAAGAATTAAAAATGATAAATGAAACAAGAAAAATTTTAGAAAAACCAAATTTAAGAGTAACTGCTACAACTGTTAGAGTCCCTGTTATTAATTGTCATAGTGAATCTATTAATATAGAATTTGAAAAAGATTTTGATATAAATGAATTAAGAAATTTATTAAAAAATAGTCCAGGTATAATTTTAGAAGATGATATTAACAACAACATATATCCTCTTGCAACAAATGCAACCGGTCATGATGAAGTGTTTGTTGGTAGAATAAGACGAGATGAAAGTGTTCCTTTTGGAATAAACATTTGGGTTGTTGGTGATAATATTAGAAAAGGTGCTGCAACAAATGCAATACAAATTGTAGAAAAATTGATTGAATTTGATAAGAATAAATAAGAAAAGAGGTGAAGCCTATTTCACCTCTTTTGCTATTTCATTGTTATTGGATCATCATCTTTATCATTATCTTTATTATAATCATTCATATTAACAACAACATTTTTGGAATTACCAATTGGTGCTCCACAATATGGGCATGATGTGCACGTTCCCTCAATATAAATTCCTCTACAAGCTTCACATTGAACTTCTGCTTTGTTATTATCGTATGGAACAGCATTTTTTATATCCTTGTATTTTATATGATCATAATTATTTTCAAGCCAAAATGGAATTAAAAATATAAAACCTATCGTAGTGAATATTATAGCCATAAGCAACATTTCTATATCAACTTCCTTTTCCATAACTGTTGGTAAAATATTTTCAAAATTTTTTTGTATAGCTAAACATACACTATATTTTGAAGATGAAGTTAAATATTTTTGCATGTTCTGATTAAACATATATGTTTTTTTTCCAGTTAATATTGAATCTGTATCATTTCCTTGCATTCCCTCCCAATACCAATCATTAAATATTATGTTTGGTGTTACCGGTTCAGAATACACAATTAACCAATGTTCTTCATCTGCAAAATTGTTTACATACAAATCATATGCATAATTTTCTAATGAATTATAATATCGTTCCCAATTTTCATTGTTAACAGTAATAATTGCTGGTGCTATACCTGTTTTTTTATAAAAATTTTGCAATGTCTCTTTTAAATTAGCTGTATCTCCCAATACATTTGCATTATCTTGTATAATAATTTCATATGGTTTATCTTGATATAATTTTTTTGGAATCTTAATACTTAATTTCAGCATAATAATTCCAAGTATAATAAACGGCAATATAGTTAGTGTAGTAAATATTTTGCTAAAGATACTAGGTTGACGGATATTATCTATATAACAATTTGCATAAAAATAATTTGGTCTATTATTTTTATAATATACGTAACGTGCAGACCCTAAAAAATAATTTCTTGATATTCTAGTATTCCTTTTATAACCATAGCTTCTTCCACCACCACTGTAGCTCCTACCTCCGCTGTGGCTTCCACTACTACTGTGCCCACCTCCACTGTGGCTTCCACCTCCTGATGAATGTGGCATAATAAACACCCCTTTCTTTTACAATATATTATCATTAACATATTTTTTTTACAATACATAAAATCATAAAAATACTAAATTTCTATTTCTTTTTTTGCTTTTTCGTAATATAATATTGTAGTAAAAAATATAATTATATTTCTTACTTTATTAATGCTTTAAGGGAGCGATTTTTATATGAAGGATATTATTTTTAAAGGCTG
Source organism: Clostridiales bacterium UBA1742 (assembly GCA_002314935.1). Taxonomy (GTDB): domain Bacteria; phylum Bacillota; class Clostridia; order TANB77; family CAG-508; genus CAG-452. The sequence continues at coordinate 13,530 of DCHW01000005.1, forward strand.
TGGAACAGCTATCATAACACCATTTACCAAAGATGGTGTTAATTTTGAGGAATTTAGAAAATTAATTGAATTCCAAATTAATAATGGTGCAGATGCCATTATTGTATGTGGTACAACAGGTGAATCTTCAACAATGACTTTACAAGAGAAAAAAGAAACTATTAAATTTGCAATTGATGTTACAAACAAAAGAATTCCTATTATTGCAGGAACAGGAAGTAATTGTACACAAAATGCAATAGAATTATCTAAATATGCAGAAAGTATTGGAGCTGATGCTGTGCTTTTGGTAACACCTTACTATAATAAAACAACACAAGCTGGTTTAATTGCGCATTATAAAGCTATTGCTCAAAGTATAACCATTCCAATTATTTTATATAATGTACCTAGTAGAACAGGTTTAAACATATTACCTACAACATGTTTAGAATTATCTAAAATTCCAAATATTGTTGCTATAAAAGAAGCAAGTGGAAATCTTTCTCAAATTGCAGAAATTGCAGAATTATGTAGAGATAATTTAACTATATATTCAGGAAATGATGACCAAATATTACCTATTTTATCTTTAGGTGGTTTAGGTGTAATTTCAGTTTTATCTAATATAATACCACAAGATGTTCATAATATGGTTTATGACTTTTTCAATGGAAATATAAAAAATTCAACACAATTGCAATTAAATTCATTAAATTTAACCAAAGCTTTGTTTAGCGAAGTTAATCCTATTCCAGTAAAGGCTGCTATTAATATGCTTGGATTTAATGCTGGTATTCCTCGTTTACCTTTAATAGAAATGAGCAATTCTGGTAAAGAAATTTTAAAAAATGAAATGATAAAATATGGTATAAAAATATAATATTATTGCCTCCTTTCTATTCAAGGAGGCAACATACATAATATGAAAGGATTGATTTTATGATAAAAGTACTAATACATGGAATAAACGGAAAAATGGGACAAGAAGTTCTTAAACAATTAAATAAATTAGAAAATTTTACATTTTGTTGTGGGATTGATAAAGACGATAATATTGAAGAAATAACTCAGTTTCCAGATGTTATAATAGATTTTTCATTACCAATTGCAAGCATGAATATGTTAGAATATGCTAACAAAAATAAAATACCAGTTGTAATTGCAACTACTGGATTTTCTGAAGAACAAAATAATCAAATCAAAGAATTTTCTAAGACTTTACCAATATTTAAATCAGCAAATATGTCTTATGAAATAAATATAATGTCTGATATAGTATCAAAACTTGCAACATTGCTTAAAGATTCCGATATAGAAATTATTGAAACACATCATAATAAAAAAATAGACAGTCCAAGTGGAACTGCTTTAATTTTAGCAAATAGTATAAATAATGCATTAGAAAACACTATGGCATATGAATATAACAGACATGAAAAACATGAATCTAGATCTAAAAAAGAAATTGGTATACACTCTATACGTGGTGGAACCGAAGTTGGCAAACATACAGTAATGTTTTTTGGTGAAAATGAAAGTTTTGAAATTACACATAATGTAACTTCAAGAAGTATATTTGCCAAAGGTGCATTAAAAGCTGCAGAATTTATTATTAACAAACCAAATGGATTATATAATATGAAAGATTTAATTTAATAATTATTTGCAAATTAAATCTTTTACTACCTCACCTGCTATAATTAATCCAGCAACAGATGGAACAAATGAAACACTTCCAGGTATTTGTTTTTTTGAAGCACTTGCTTCTACATTATCTGAAAATTCATTTTGTTCCATATTTTTTATTGGTTCTTCTTTTGAATATATTACCTTTAAACTATCTATATTTCTAGCTCTTAATTCCTTTCTCATTACCTTTGCTAATGGACATATGCTAGTTTTGTAAATATCTGTTACTTCAAATTTGGTTGGATCTAATTTATTTCCCGTCCCCATACTTGATATAATCGGAATATTAAGTTCTTTTGCTCTAATAACTAGTTCTATTTTAGCTGTAACTGTATCAATAGCATCTATAATATAATCTATACTTTTATCTAAAATGCCTTTAGTTTCAGGAATAAAAAATTCATTAAATATTTCTACTTTTGCATTAGGATTTATTTCCAAAATTCTTTCTTTAGCAACTTCTACTTTTAATTTTCCAATAGTTTTTGTAGTTGCTATTAATTGTCTATTTAAGTTAGTTAAACTAACTTTATCATTATCCACTAAAATAAAATTTTGCACTCCAGCTCTTGCTAATCCCTCTACAATAAAAGATCCAACTCCTCCAATTCCAAATATTGCTACTTTAGAATTATTTAACTTTTTTACTGCTTCTTCTCCTATTAATAATTCAGTTCTTGAAAATTGATTTATCATTTTTTACCTTTCTTAAATATAATAAATAATACTATTTTTAACTTTTAAATTATAACATAAATTAGTCAAAAGTACAAAACTCTTTTTTACTGTTAACTCTATATCAAAAAAAGATTAGCTTTCACTAATCTTTTTTATGGTGCCAACGACGTAGACATTTACAACTCGTTAGCTCTCATTGACGATTGATATAAAATCAATCAAGCTAATAACATTATACTACATTTTTAATAAAATGCAATACAAATTCAAATTTCTTTATACCTTTAACTCTTCTTTGGGAATTAAATTATAATCAAACATGACTAATGAATGATTATCCCAGATAAGTTCCTTGTTTATAATCTCTCCAGTTGCTTTTTCTATTGTATTTTTATATATTTTTGAAATTCTATAATATTTATCATCCTCTTTTTCGAAATGATGATTTTCCTCTACTAAATCATAACTACATGGAAATTCTTGTTCACTTCTCAATTCTCCATATAATTTTTCGTCATCACACCATAAAACTATTTGTATATTTTGGTCAGTATTATTTTTAAATCTGTAATCGATATAGTTATAACTAACTGATGTACCATTTGCCATAGGCACTCTATGTCCAATATCAGAAGCTAATGCATCAGAGTGTTTATGAAATTCTACAATTTGTAATGGACTATGTAATATCAAATTATTAATAGTATTAGCTAAATTGCACAATCCACCACCAGTACCAGTAACTAATTTATCCTGTCTAATTACACGTCCTTCTTTGTATCCTTTTCTTGTATTAACAATTCCTACAGTCCTCCAAAAAGAAAAAATCTCTCCAGGTTTTATTATGATACCTGTAATTTTGCTTGATGCTAATTTTATATTTACAGCCTTGTTTTCTTGAGTTCTAGGATCAATTCCTTTTCCTTTTTTTATCATAGTTGAGCTATATTCATATACCAAATTTGTCAATTTTTGAGATTGCTTTTCTTTTGCAAACTTCTCTTTACTAAAAAAATCTTTTATATCTCTTATAATTATACCTTTATATGTAGAAATAGTCCAAAAAAATGGATTTATATCACAAAAATTTTTGTTTTTTATAAATAACATTTTCTATTTTTCCTCCTCTTTAACAATGTTGCCAAGTCTATTTTGGAATTTTTTATTTTTCCTATATATTTTTAAAATAAGATTTTCTAATTGTCTTCTTTTTCCGATTTTGGTTTCTCCATTAACGCGAATAAATTTTACTAGAATACTTGCTATTCCACTTTTGTTAGCTCCAAATATATCCGTAAAAACCTGATCTCCTATAAATAAAGTTTGTTTCTTTGATATGTTCATCATTTCAACAGCTTTTAAATAATTAGTAACTTTTGGTTTTCCAGCATCACATATATATAAAGAATCAATATTTTTTAGAAATCTTTTCACTCTTTCTTCATTATTGTTTGATAATAAAAGAGTTTTAAAACCAATATTTTGAATTGTTTTGAACAATTCATCAATTTGTTCTGTTGAATCATCACCATGATGTACTAATGTGTTGTCTATATCAAAAATTATACCTCTATATCCTTTTTCATATAATTTATTATAATCTATACAAAATACACTATCAACATACTCATAAGGGTAAAAAACTTTAAACATCTTGTCCTCCTTATATAACGCATTAATTTTTTTCTATATATTCGCAAACATTGTTAATTTGCTCTGTAAAATCATTTCCAAATTTATTTTCAAAAAATGCACCTCCTATTGTAAATGCCCAAGGATTAGCATTTTTTAATTCATCAAGTCTATTATAACTATTTATACTACCAGCGATACAAACAGGAGCATTAACTTCTGCTATAAACTTTTTATTAAGTTCTGTTGCATTACCAGTAAATCTATAACCTAATAAATCAAAACCATAAACGCCTTTCTTTAGTAATTCATTAGCCTCATTTATAATATCATCAATATTGCCTTCAAGAATAGAAGGTCGTTCGACAACTTTACCCACAAATGGCATATATTTAAGATTATTTTCTTTACAAAATCTATTTATAGAGTCATAGTACATTGTTCCCATAAGAAAATCACATTCACATTCTAAAGCAATTTTGGCTCCTTTAAGTCCTTCTTCCTCTGTATATGCTACAACTTCTAGAACAGTATGCTTTCCACATTTTTTCATATAGCTATATAATTTTCTCATTTCCTCTAATGGCAATGGTTCTTCTTTAAATCCATAATACTTAGCCTTAGAATTTTTGCATTTTTCAAAAATTTCATATGCATTATTTACTGTTTTATCATTATGTGTTAACATTACAACTAAATTTAATTTATCTTCCATAACTCCAACTTCCTTATATTCATTTTTTGGTATTATTCGACATTTTTATTATAGCATTACACAAAAAAAATTACAACTAATGTGGTCAGTTTGATAGTGTCAATTTTGTTTGTTCACTTGTTTTTTACTGGAAAATATTGTATAGTATTCATCAATAGGAAATGATGAAATAAGCAGATGTGGTTTTGCCACCAATTATACGAATTTTCGTAGGAGAGGTGGTGATGTTTATGGTTAAAGTAATACTAATTTTTTATATTTCTTTAATATTATCTTTAACATTAAACGTTGCCTTAGCTACAGTTCTTTATAAGAACTGGGTTGATAAGCAACTACATAAATAAAAAAGCTCACATCTGTACTTTGACGAGTAGATGTGAGTCTTCACAATTTATTCGGCAAAACCACGTTTGTGGATTTGTCATTTCCTATATTTATTATACTAAACTATCAGAATAAAATCAATACTATTAAACAAATTATTAAAATACTATTCTTTAGTGTAAAACATTAATTACTATTATGTATAAAAAGAATATTTAGTTATTATATAAAGAATCTCTTGCATACATATAATCACTAGAACATATATATATATTCAAGAATGTATTACTTCCATCTTTATACTTATCATAATTTGTATTAAATTCATCAAAGTTTTCGATATCTTTATACATTATATTGACATTCAGCCATTTCCTGATAAAAATATAAGAAAACAAAAAAATGAACCGATAAATCGATTCATATTCTTTGTTCTCTTAAACTCTAGTATTTGTAATACTTTGAAAGAGTTCGACGAAAACTTGCTTTGGTGCGGATGAGAGGACTTGAACCTCCACTCCGAAGAACTGGTTCCTAAGACCAGCGCGTCTGCCAGTTTCGCCACATCCGCATATTAACTTGACAATGAATATTTTAGCACTTTATTTATACTATTGTCAAGTTTTTTTCATTTATTTTTTACTTGTTGCTGTAGGTTAGTCAATGATGTG
>DCHW01000049.1 GCA_002314935.1 Clostridiales bacterium UBA1742
TATCAATTTTGTATTGACTTTTACAATTTTTCATATTGTGATTCTTTCAACTCTAAGATTGCTCTTGAGAGTGAAAGTGGTGCCAATTTATATATTGAATATAGCACCTGGGTGAAATCAACATAACTTTTTTCTGCTGATTTCGATTTTAAGAGCTCCTCCCGGAGCTTTTCAAGTTCAGATGACAAGATTATCATCCTCCTTTTTAGAATATACTTAATTATATCATAAAATAGTCAAAAAATCAAAAGTTATATAAGTAATTAATCATTAATTGTGGCTAGTAAATATTTATGTAAGCAAATAAATGTAAAAGTGTTTACATTTATAATTTTTTCATATATAATGTCATTAAATTAGAATGAAAGAAAAAGAGACAAAACTTTTTATGATGTAGTATGCAAGCAATTTAATAAAAGTAAAAAGAAATACTATAAAAAGATATTAAAATATAAAACTAATAATGGCGTATAACTATGTTTGTTATATAAATGTAAAATGGAGGAAACTAAATGAATAAAACAAATGAAAAAGGTATTACACTTATAGCATTAGTTATTACAATAATAGTAATGTTAATATTAGTTGCAGTAACTGTAAATATAGCTATAGAACGGTGGAATATTTTTGAAAGCAAAAAAAGCAGCTTTTTATACTGAAATGCTTTCTTTAGAAGAAGAAAAACAGGGATATCTGATTGAAAAAGCAACAGAAAATAACACAGAAACAAGCTGCTTTTTAGATGAAAATGTAACTACAAGTGATTTACTTAGCTTTTCAAACACATTAAAAGCAGAAATTATATATATGAGAAGTGATCCTGGGGCAGAAATAAGTACAAAAACAATATGGGAAAATAATTTATATAATTGTAATGAAGCTTTTTTGGAAGAAAACTTAAATGATACAACTAAAAGTAATTTAGCAACTACAATATATTATTTAAAGAAGTCAAAAGACTATGTATACGATGAAAAAACAGACACTATTTATAAAGTAAAAGATACTAAAATAGGCAAATATACGGTACATAGTTTAGTATATGCAAAATTAATGTTAGATGGAATTGGATTTTCTGGACATGGATTGGTTGATATGACAGTATCAGCTATAACTTCAAGTGATGGAACGATATTCTATGAACCAAATTTAAATGATTTTACATATGAAACAGAAATAATTTATTATGCTGATGATATGACTACTTATAGTGTAAATGTAAGAGATTATATACAAGGTGGCAAAAAAAATAATATAGAGTTTAATGAAAAACAATATACGTTTGCTAATTATGTTGATACAAAAACTGCAACTGAAAAAACAATATGGGGAAATATAAGATGTACAGCAAATGGATTAGAAACTAATTGGGTATGGATACCAAGGTATGCGTATAAATTAGATACAACGACTAAAACATCAGATATTATATTTATTGATTTAAATGATAAACCATTAGATCAGATTAAATATGGAACTGAATTACCGGATGGTTATACACCCCACGAGGCTTTTACTCAAGATGATGGATTATATGGTATATGGTATAGTAAATACGAACCATCATATATAGAATCTCAAAGAGATTGCATAGAACCAAAAGCACCAGATATGAGTAATTTTAATAGTTCTAATACAAAATTAATATATTATAATTTACAAGATTTAACAGATACTAAGGAAATGCCATATAGTGAAAATCCAAGTCAAACATATACAGAAAATGGAACGACATATTATTTCTACAAATATGTAGATAAAATATGGGCAAATGTAAAATGTACAGCAAATGGATTAGAAACTAATTGGGTATGGATACCAAGATATGCATACAAACTTGGCTCAGCTACCAATACATTGACTATAGGGTTACATACTGGAGAAGCGGATATAATATTAGTAGATGAAAATGACAAACCTATAGATACAGAAAAATGGGGAAACAAATTACCTGAAGGGTATAGGGTACATGATGCATTTAATCAAGATGGTAATATGAAGGGAATATGGTTTAGTAAATATGAACCATCACAAGTTGTTTCTAAATAACAATTAATAGGATAGCATAATGTGATTTATAGAAAAAGTATAGGAAAAAATTATGATTATTTATATAAAAAGGAGAAATTTAAATATGAAAATAAAAAAAATATTATTTTTAAATTTTTTAATGTTAATAGCAATGTTAATAATAAATAAAAATTATTGTGCAATAGATGAAACTATAAAAATGGAAATTAAAGAGGGAACAACGGCATGGACTAATATTTCAACATCTGATGCTTATGATGAAAGCCAATATTTAAATAATGAATCATCAAGTCTTGGAACAAACGGTTTACAAGCACATTTAACAACTATGAATGATTGGAATGCTATGGCAATTTTTTCAATTGGACAATATGGTGGAACAAAATCAAACAATCCAACATCTACAAATAATAATGAAAGTGGAATTTATAACGTTGGCAGTAAAAGGACATGGACATCTGATGCATTAGATATCATGTCAAAAACTAATTATAATGAGTCTATATACAATAATAAAGATAGTAAATATGTAAATTTATGGAAGAAAACTTTTAATGAAAATTCTTTTTATGGTGTAATTAATACAACGGGTTGGTTGAATGGATATACATGGTGGGGGAATTTTTCTAGTACGCGTTGTCAATGCTTTTATAATGGACTGTTTGGAACTTGTTGTTATTATAATGGAGGAGATTCTAGTGGGGGGCCACAAAACAATATGACTTTTCGTCCTGTGCTTTGGAATTAATTTAAACCAAAAGCAATATGTTAATTCGTATTGCTTTTTTTGTTATTTAAATATATAATTTATGATAATGTAAAGGAGATTTTTAATGGATGATGAAAATTTATTAATTCCAAATATTCAAAACGAACTTGAAGAAAGAAATGAAATTTCATTAAGACCTAAATGTTTAGAAGAATATGTTGGACAAACTAAAGTAAAAGAAAATATGAAAATTTATATAGAAGCAGCTAAAAAGAGAGAAGAACCTTTGGATCACATTTTATTATATGGTCCTCCAGGACTTGGAAAAACAACATTATCTAATATTATTGCTTCAGAAATGAATACAAATATTAGAATAACATCTGGACCTGCAATAGAAAAGCCAGGAGATTTAGCAGCTTTGCTTACTAATTTGTCTTCCAATGATATTTTATTTATTGACGAAATTCATAGATTAAATAGAAGTATTGAAGAAATTTTATATCCAGCTTTAGAGGATTATAATTTGGATATTATTATAGGAAAAGGCCCAAGTGCTAGATCTATAAGATTAGATTTGCCAAAGTTTACTTTGATTGGTGCAACAACAAGAGCTGGATCACTTACTACTCCATTAAGAGATAGATTTGGAATAATACATAGATTAGAGTTATATACTGTTGAAGAATTAAATGATATTGTTCAAAGATCTGCAAAAATTTTAGAAATAACAATTGATAACGAAGGAAGTATGGAAATTGCAAGACGTTCAAGAGGAACTCCAAGAATTGCAAATAGATTACTTAAAAGAGTAAGAGATTATGCAGCAGTGTTAGGAGATGGAAATATAACAAATAAAATTGCAAAATTTGCATTAGAAAAATTAGAAATTGATGATTTGGGATTAGATAATATTGATAGAAAAATATTAGAATGTATAATTTTAAACTATGCAGGTGGACCAGTGGGAATAGAAACTTTGGCATCTACAATCGGCGAGGAAACAGAAACAATAGAAGATGTTTATGAGCCATATTTAATGCAAATAGGTTTCTTGGGAAGAACACCAAGAGGAAGAATTGCAACACCAAAAGCGTATAAACATTTGAAAATAGAAATTGAAAATTAATTTTTAAATTGTAGGGGCATTTTTAATTGCTCGTAAAAAACGGAGGAAATAAAATGAAAAAAATATCAGTAGTTATACCAGTTTATAACGAAGAAGAGGTTGTGAAAAAATGTTATGTTAAATTAAAAGAAACTTTAGAAAATATTATAGACTATGAAAATGAAATGATATTTATTGATGATGGAAGTAAAGATAAGACTTTAGAATTTTTAGAAACTATTGCAAACGAAAATAAAAATGTAAAAATTTTATCTTTTTCAAGAAATTTTGGACATCAATGTGCTGTAACAGCTGGGTTAAGAGAAACAACAGGAGATGCAGTTGTTATAATTGATAGTGATTTGCAAGATCCTCCGGAACTAATTCCAGAAATGTTAAAATTATGGGAAGATGGTAATGATGTAATATATGGAAAAAGAAAAAAGAGAAAAGGTGAGTCTTGCTTTAAATTATTTACAGCAAAAATGTTTTATAAAACATTAAATAAACTATCTGATGTTGAAATTCCGAAAGATACAGGGGATTTTAGACTAGTAGATAGAAAAGTTGTTGATACTATAAACAATTTACCAGAACATAATAAATTTTTAAGGGGATTATTTAGTTGGGTTGGATTTAAAACAGTACCTTTTGAGTACGAAAGAAATGAACGTGCTGCAGGAAAAACAAAGTATCCTTTAAAAAAGATGTTAAAACTTGCATCTGATGGAATAATTAGTTTTTCTAATAAACCTTTAAAAATAATTGGTGGAATTGGAATATTTTCAATATTTATTTCATTTATAATTCTTATATATGCATTACTTTCTTTCTTTTTGAAATGGAATGATTTAACTCCTGGATGGACTTCTTTAATGGTTGCTATAACTTTTTTTGCTGGAGTTCAATTATCATCATTATGGATAATTTCTGAATATATTTCTAGAATTTATGATGAATCTAAAAATAGACCTGAATATATAATTAATAAAAAAATAAATTTATAAAAGGAGAGTTAATAAAAAATGATACCTAAAATTGAAGAAAAATTCTTAGATTTTATAAAAAAATATATATTTGAAATTTTACTTTTTTTAACTGTAATTGTCTCTTTATTAATAAGAATAAATTTTTTGAAATTTAAATCTGATGATTATATAGCATTTTTATCAGAATGGTTTAACATACTAAAAACTAATGGCAGAATATTTGCTTTAAAAAATTCAATTGGAGATTATAATATTCCATACTTGGTTATAATGGCTTTAATTACATATTTACCAATAAAACAACTTGTTGCATTAAAAATAGTGTCTATTATTTTTGATTATTTGATGGCATTTGCTGGGATGTTAATAATATATGAGTTATTAAAAAATAACCGAAATAAAGATTTATACGCATTAATTACTTTTTTAATTATAACTTTATTACCAACAGTTTTTTTAAATTCATCAGCTTGGTGTCAATGTGATTCAATATATACTACTTTTGTATTATTTTCAATTTTATATTTACTAAAGGAAAAATATACTAAAGCATTTATTTTTTTTGGTATTGCATTTGCTTTTAAATTGCAGACAATATTTGCGTTACCTATATTTTTATTAGTATATTTATCAAAAAAAAATTATTCATTAATTGAATTTTTTATAATTCCAATAGTAAATTTTATAATGAGTTTACCCGCTATTATAGTAGGGAAACCTATAAAAGAATGTTTTAGTATATATTTTAATCAGACTACTCAATATTCAAATTATTTAGCAATGAATTTTCCAAGTATTTATGCTATATTTTTTAAAGTTAAGGCGGCTAATTTAATTGAAAATCCAAGTTTAGAATTATCAAAAGCTGGAACGTTTATAACATTAATTATTTTGGCAGGAACAGCTGCATACTTTTTAATAAGAAATATTAAAATAAATCAAAAATTAATAATTGAAATATTTCTTTGGTCTGTAATGATTGTTACATTTTTGTTGCCTCATATGCATGATAGATATCTATTTATTGCTGATGTTATAAGTGTAATTTATTTTATAATTTATCCAAAAAGATTTTATATACCAATTGCAGTTAATTTTATTTCGTTATATACATATATTGTATATCTATATAAAGTAATTGTAATACCAATGAGTTATGTTGCGATTTTGTTTGGAGTTATTATAATAATTATGACAAAATATATGATAGAAGATATAAAAGAATATCAAATTCAGGAGGAATAAAATGAAATTATTGTTACATACATGCTGTGCTCCGTGTAGTGTATATTGCATTGATACACTTAGAAAAGAAGAAATAGAACCAACTATTTATTGGTTTAATCCAAATATTCACCCATATATGGAATATAAGGCAAGAAGAGATTGCTTAAAAGATTATGCTAAAAGTATAGATGCTAATGCCATTTTTGAAGATAATTATGGATTGAGAGAATTTTGTAAGAATGTTGTAAATAATTTAGATAATAGATGTTCTAATTATTGTTATAGAGTAAGACTAGAACAAACTGCAAAATTTGCAAAGGAAAATCGGATATGATTGCTTTTCTACAACATTACTAGTGAGTCCATATCAAAATCATGAAGCATTAAAACAAATTGGGAAAGAAATAGCTAAAAAGTATGATTTACAATTTTTATATAGAGATTTTAGAGTTGGTTTTAGAGAGGGACAATCAAAGGCAAGAGAATTGGGATTATATATGCAAAAATACTGTGGCTGTGTATTTTCAGAAGAAGATAGATACAGTAAACAAATAAATATAAAAAACGTCATAAACCTAAGGGATAAAATATAAATTTGAAGATAAACAATAATTATTTAACAGAAAGGAATTATAATGAATAATTTTAATAAAAAGTTTAATGAATTTGAAGAAAGTTTATTAAACAAAAAAATTGCAATAGTTGGAATGGGAGTTAGTAATATTCCACTTATAGATTATTTTTCTGATAAACAAGTAGAAGTTACTGTGTTTGATGATAATGAGATAAATGATGAAATTCAAAAGAAAATTAATCAAAATGGATATAGTACTAAAATCGGAAGGGATAAATTTAATGAATTAAAAAATTATGATATTATATTTAGATCTCCAAGTATTTTGCCATCAATTCCAGAAATTAAAGATGCTATAAACAATGGAGTTAAGGTTACATCAGAAATAGAATTGGTTATAGAATTAGCACCATGTAAAATTATCGGAGTAACTGGAACAGAAGGTAAAACAACAACAACAACACTTATTTATGAAATATTAAAATATTCTGGAAACAATTGCTTTTTAGGTGGAAATATGGGATATCCATTATTTACTAAAATCCTAGAAATGAAAGCAAGTGATATAATTGCATTAGAATTAAGCAGTTTTCAATTAATGGATATGGAAATTAGTCCATCAATTGCAGTTGTAACTAATATATATCCAGATCATTTAAATTTTCATTCATCATATGAAGAATATCAAGAGGCAAAGAAAAATATATTTATTCATCAAGATGCAAACGAAAAGGTAATATTAAATTATGATAATGAAATTACACGTACATTTGTAAATGATGTTAAAAGCAATGTTATATTTTTTAGTAGTAAGGAAAAATTATCTAATGGATATATATATGACAAAGATGATGGATTTATTAAATATATTAACAATGGATTTATAGAAAATATTATATCTAAAGCTGATATAAAAGTTAAGGGCATACATAATTATGAAAATATTTGTGTAGCTTTAGCAGCAACAGATACTATTGTAGATAGAAAAAAACAAATAGAAGCTATTAAAAATTTTAAAGGCGTAGAACATAGATTAGAATATGTAAAAACTATTAATGGAGTAAAATATTATAATGATTCAATTGGAACAAGTCCTGCAAGTACAATTGCTGGTTTGAATTCTTTTGATGAAAATATTATTTTAATTGCAGGTGGTTCTGATAAAGGATTAGATTATACAGAAATTGGTAAAAAAATTGCTGAAAAAGTTAGTACCTTAATTTTAACTGGACCAACATCCGAAAAAATAGAAAAAGCAACTAAAGATGCTTTAAAAGATGATATGAATCAAATTAATATTATAAACTGTGCAAATTTAGAAGAAGCAGTTTTAACAGCAAAAAATGTTGCAGTTGAAAATGACATTGTTTTACTTTCTCCTGCAAGTGCAAGTTTTGATGCTTTTAAAAACTTTATTGAAAGAGGAAATAAATTTAAAGAATTGGTAAATAAATTATAATTATAGGAGATAACTAAAATGTATACTTCAATAAAAAAATCAAGTGTATTAGGTATTGTTGGAAACATATTTTTACTTATTATTAAAACTTTTGCGGGAATAATGACTAAAAGTCAAGCAATGATTGGAGATGCAGCAAATAGTGCTGGAGATATTTTTTCATCTGCTATGACATTAATAGGAAATAAAATTGCTAGTAAGCCAGAAGATGAATCACATAATTTAGGACATGGAAAGGCAGAATACATTTTTTCAATGTTAATAAGTATATCTATGTTAGCCGTTTCGGCAAAATTACTTGCAGATTCAATTGAAACACTTATATTTAGAAGTGAGTATAAGTTTTCTTGGTTATTAGTTATTGTATCTAGTATAACAATAATAGTAAAATTCTTTTTATACATATATACACATTCAGTTTCAAAAAAATATAATAATTTATTAATAGATGCAAATGCAAAGGATCATATAAATGATTGTTGTGTAACTGCATTTACTTTGCTATCTTCACTATTAAGCTTAAAAAATATAACATGGTTTGATGGTGTAGTTGGTGTTGGAATAGCAATTTGGATATGTATTACAGGAATAAAAATATTTAAGAAAAGCTATGATGTTTTAATGGATATGGCTATAAGTGAAAGTGATAAGCAAAAAGTTTTAGATATTATAAATAATCATTCTGAAATAAAAAAAATACAACATTTTAATTCTATTCCTGTAGGATATAAATATCAGATATCTTTTACAATATATGTAGATGGAAATTTATCTACATTCGAAAGTCACAAAATTGCAGATGATCTTGAAAAAGAAATTAATAAAAAAATTGAAGAAGTGTATTTAACAGTGATACATGTAAATCCAATTTAATTGTCAAGTATAAAAGAATTAGGAGAGAAATATGGAAAAACTTTTAGTTATTGATGGAAATAGTATAATTAATAGAGCTTTTTATGGAATTATGGGTAGCAAAATGCTAATGACAGCAGATGGAACATATACAAATGCAGTATATGGTTTTTTAGCTATATTATTTAAAGAACTCGAAGATATAAAACCTGAGTATTTGGCTATTGCTTTTGATTTAAAAGCTCCTACTAAAAGGCATCAGTTATATTCGGAATATAAAGCAAATAGACATGGAATGCCAGATGAACTTGCATCTCAAATGCCAATTTTAAAAAATGTTTTAAAAGCAATGAATATTAAAATAATAGAAAAAGAAGGATATGAGGCTGATGATATTTTAGGAACTCTTGCTAATTTAGGTAAAGAAAATGATTTAGAAGTTTTTTTATTAACTGGAGATAGAGATAGCTTTCAACTTATTGATAAAAATGTTAAAGTTAGAATTCCTAGAACTAAAAATGGAAAAACAGAAACAGAAGATTATACAATAGAAAAAATAAATGAAGAATATGGGTTAAATCCAATTGATTTAATTGAGGTAAAAGGATTAATGGGAGATAATTCAGATAATATTCCTGGAGTACCTGGAGTAGGAGAAAAAACTGCATTATCGTTAATTAGACAATTTAAAACTATTGATAATGTATATAAAAATATTGATTTACAAAAAGGAAAACTTCGCGAAAAATTAGAAAGCAATAAAGAATTAGCATATCTCTCTAAGACATTAGGAACAATTAATATAGAAGCACCTATAGATAGAAATTTAGAAGATGTAAAAATTAAAGAGTGGGACAAAACTAAAGTTCTAGAAATATTTAAGGAATTAAGATTTAATAGATTTATAGAAAGATTTAATTTAGAAACAGATATAGAAGAAAATAACGATGCAACTGATGATATTAATTTTGAAGTTGAAGTAAAAAAAGAGCTACCTGAAACAATTAAAGATGAAATTAAAGCTACTAAAAAGATGTTTTATTATTTAGATAAATATATATATATTTTTTCAGAAAAAATGAATAAAGTATATGTTATTGAAGATATGAATAATATAAAAGAATTACTAGAAAATGATGATGTTTTAAAGATTGGATTTAAACAAAAGGAAGATTATATTTGTTTTAAAAATGAAAATATTATTCCTAAAAATTTAATGTTTGATGTTGAAATTGCAGGATATATTTTAAATTCTTCAATTAGCAAATATACTTTAGAGTATCTGTCAAATGAATATTTACATGTTAATTTAGATAATTATATTAAAGCTGATAAACAAAATTTACAAATGAATTTATTTGAAGAAAACATACAAAACAATGAAGAAATTGGAATATATGCATATATTATAAATAAATTATATTATGTACTTAAAGAAAAAATGGAAGAAATAAATCAATATTCTTTATTTACAGATATTGAAATGCCATTATCAGAAGTGTTAGCAGATATGCAATATACAGGAATGTATGTTGATAAGCAAGAATTAATAGATTATGGTGTAGAATTAAAAGAACAAATAGAAATCCTTACCAAAGAGATATATGAATTAACTGGAGAAGAATTTAATATTAATTCAACTAAACAATTAGGAGAAGTTTTATTTGAAAAAATGAAACTGACAGTAATTAAAAAGACAAAAACAGGATATTCAACAGATAGTGATGTTCTAGAAAAATTAAAACCAGAACATCCTGTTATAGAAAAACTATTAGAATATAGACAATTGGTTAAATTAAATTCAACATATGTAGAAGGAATGATACCATTTATAAAAGAGGATCGGAAGAATACATTCGCGTTTTCATCAAACTGTAACTACTACTGGAAGAATTAGTAGTACAGAGCCAAATTTACAAAATATACCTACAAGAATTGAGCTAGGTAAAAAATTAAGAAAGGTTTTTAAACCTGCAGATGGTTATTTATATGTTGATGCAGATTATTCTCAAATAGAACTTAGAATATTAGCACATATTTCTAAAGACAATAATATGATCGAAGCATTTAAAAATGATGAAGATATTCATAGACAAGCCGCTTCTAGAGTGTTTAATATTCCATATGATGAAGTAAAACCAGAGGATCGTTCTAGAGCTAAAGCTGTAAATTTTGGAATTGTATATGGAATAAGTGAATTTGGATTAGCAGGTCAAATTGGAACAACAAGAAAAATGGCAAAGGAATATATTGAACAATATTTGGAAAAATATGATGGAATAAAAAAATTTATGACAGATATTGTTGAAGAAACAAATAAAAATGGTTATGTAGAAACTTTGTATAAAAGAAGAAGATATGTACCAGAATTACAATCAAAAAATTATATGGTAAGACAATTTGGTGCAAGAGTTGCAATGAATACTCCAATACAGGGAACTGCTGCTGATATTATGAAAATTGCAATGATTAATGTATATAGAGAATTACAAAAGAATAATTTAAAATCTAAATTGGTTTTACAAGTTCATGATGAACTATTAATTGAAACTAAAGAAGATGAAAAAGAAAAAGTTGAAGAAATATTAAAAAATGGTATGCAAAATGCTGCTCAGTTGGCTGTGCCTTTAAAAATTGAAATAGAAACAGGGAAAAACTGGTATGAGGCCAAATAACCCTTTTAAAAAAGGAGTAATAATTTGAAGAAAATTAAAAGATTAATAATTTTATTTATTATTGTATGTTTATTCTTATATTTTTATAAAAACATAAATATTATTGAAAAATTTATAAAATTTATTTATCCAATAAAATATTTGGAAAGCGTTGAAAAATACAGCAAAGAATTTGAAATAGATGAATTTTTAATTTATAGTATAATAAAAGTAGAAAGTAATTTTGATTCAAAAGTTAAATCTAAAAGTGGAGCTATTGGATTAATGCAAATAATGGAACAAACTGCTAAAGAAATAGATAATAGTGTAACTGAAGAAGAGTTATTTAATGAAGATACTAATATAAGAATTGGAGTTGAATATTTTTCAAAGTTATTAATACATTATAATAACAATTTAAATTTAGCTATAATAGCATATAATGCTGGAATGGGAAATGTTGATAAATGGATAGAAAATGGAATAATAAAAGAAGATGGAAGTGATATTGAAAATGTTCCATTTAAAGAAACAAATAATTATGTAAGAAAAATTTTACGAGATTATAAAATATATCAAAAAATATATTTGTAATATATATAATTTTATTATAAAATACTAAATAAAGGAGTTGATTTTAAATGGCAATTTTATTACCAGGAGGAGCAGGATACATAGGTAGCCACACTGCTGTAGAGTTATTAAATGATAACAAAGAAATAGTAATAATTGATAACTTTTCAAATAGCAATCCTAGTGTATTAGATAAAATAAAAAAAATTACAGGAAAAGATTTTAAATTTTATGAAATTGATTATACAAATAGAGAAGAATTAGAAAAGGTTTTTAAAGAAAATAAAATAGATTCTGTAATGAATTTTGCAGGATATAAGGCAGTTGGTGAATCCGTACAAAAGCCAATAGAATATTATTATAATAATGTTTGTGGAGCTTTAATATTATTAGATGTTATGAGAAAATATGGATGTAAAAAATTTATATTTAGTTCATCAGCAACAGTATATGGAAATCCTGAGATAATTCCAATTACAGAAGATTGCAAAGTTGGTGGTACTACAAATCCATATGGTACAACCAAATTATACATTGAACAAATATTAAAAGATTTATATACTTCAGATAATGAATGGTCTATAGGAATTCTTAGATATTTTAATCCAGTTGGTTCTCATGAAAGTGGACTTATTGGTGAAGAACCACAGGGAATTCCAAATAATTTAATGCCATATATTGTAAGAGTTGCAAATAAGCAATTGGAAGAACTTTCAGTATTTGGAAATGATTATGATACACCAGATGGAACTGGAGTTAGAGATTATATTCATATAGTAGATTTAGCAAAAGGCCATTTAAAAATGCTTGAGAAATTAAATAATGAGAATAATGGCTTATTTATATATAACTTAGGAACAGGAACTGGATATAGTGTATTAGATATGATAAATGCTTTTGAAAAATCTACAGGTGAAACTGTTAAATATAAAATAGCACCAAGAAGACCAGGTGATATTGCAACATGTTATGCAGATCCAACTAAAGCCAAAAATGAACTTAACTGGAAAGCAGAAAAAGGAATCGAAGATATGTGCAAAGACAGCTGGAACTATATAGTAAAAAACAAATAAAAACTCTGCCCATAAAATTGGGCAGAATTTTTATTTGTTTAAATCTTCTAACATACTATTTTTTAAATTCCATAGTTTTTGTGATAAATCTACATAGTATTTATGAGGATTATTTAATCTTTTTACTTCATCCCACAAGGTGTCTAATTCTTTTTTTGCTTTATTTGCTATTTCTGTTAGAGTAGGGGAAGTGTATACTAATTTACCGTTTTCAAATATTTGATTATGCAAAGGTTTTACATAATAATCTATTAATTCTTTTTTCTTCCAAGGACTAATTGGATCAAAGATAGTATATGAATCATTAGAAATTTCTTCATCGTGAAGAGCTATTAAATCTGCAATAGCTTTTCCAGTTTTATTATTATAAAATCTATAAAGTTTTTTAAAACCTGGATTTGTAATTTTTTCAACATTTTCAGAAACCTTGATTTTAGGAGTAATTACATTGTTTTCTTCTATTGCTGATAATTTATAAACACCACCAAATACAGGGTTGCTTTGGGCTGTAATTAAGTTTTCACCAACTCCAAATGAATCAAGTTTTGCA
Source organism: Clostridiales bacterium UBA1742 (assembly GCA_002314935.1). Taxonomy (GTDB): domain Bacteria; phylum Bacillota; class Clostridia; order TANB77; family CAG-508; genus CAG-452. The sequence goes on from DCHW01000049.1 coordinate 13,800, forward strand.
TCTTGTTCTAAAAGAGAAGTAATTAAAAATTCATCTAATGCATTAGTACCACATATTTTACAATCTGAATATCCTGCTTCATCAAGCATTTGTCTTGCTTTTTTAGAAAGGTAAGATAAATCACCACTATCAATTCTTATTGCTTTTGGTCTAAAATTTAAAGGAGCTAATACTTCGTTAAATACTTTTATTGCGTTCGGAACCCCTGATTTTAAAACATTATATGTGTCTACTAATAGGGTACAATCGTCTGGATAGGTTGTTGCATATGCTTTAAAAGCTTCATATTCAGAATCAAAACTTTGTATCCAACTATGGGCCATTGTTCCGCTTGTTGGCACATTATATTGCTGTGATGTATACATACAAGATGTACCTACACATCCACCAATTATTGCTGCTCTTGCACCAAAAACAGCTGCATCTATACTGTGAGCACGTCTTGCACCAAATTCCATTACAGGTCTTCCTTTAGCTGCTCGCACAATTCTACTTGATTTTGTTGCAATTAATGATTGATGATTAATTAATAATAAAAGCATTGTTTCTAAAATTTGAGCTTGAATTATAGGAGCTTTTACAGTAATTAAAGGTTCGTATGGAAAAACAACAGTCCCTTCTTGAACTGACCAAATATCTCCAGTAAATTCAAAATTTCTTAAATAATCTAAAAATTGTTCAGAAAATTTATTTTGTTTTTTTAAATATTCGATATCATCTTCTGTAAATTTTAAATTTAATATATAGTCAATAATCTGTTCTAATCCTGCAAAAATAACGTATCCACCATTATCTGGTATTTTTCTAAAAAAAACATCAAAGTATACAATTTTATTATCCATATTATGTGCTAAATATCCATTTGCCATAGTAAATTCATAAAAATCTGAAACTAATTCTAATTTTCTATTTTCCATAATAGGCCTCCTTGTTTAGTTAAAATTTCTATTATTATATCATATATGTCAAATTGTATTAATGTATTTTAATAGTATAACAATAAAAAATGAAAAGGTACTACACAAATGAAAAAAAATATGCTAAAATAGAAAAAGAGAAAAATATAAAGGAGTGAAATTTATGTCTGGACATAGCAAATGGCACAACATTCAAGCTAAAAAAGGAAAAACAGATGCAGCAAGAGGAAAAATATTTACTAAATTAGGTAGAGAATTATTAATGGCTGTAAAACAGGGAGGTCCTGATCCGGCTGGAAATTCAAAATTAAAAGATGTAATTGCAAAATGTAAGGCAAATAATATGCCAAATGATACAATAAATAATGCAATAAAAAAAGCTGCTGGTGCAGGAAATAATGAAAGCTACGAAGAAATAACCTATGAAGGATACGGACCAAATGGAGTTGCAATTATTGTAAATGCTTCAACAGACAATAAAAATAGAACAGCAGCAGATGTAAGACACGTATTTGATAAGTTTGGTGGCAATTTAGGAACAACTGGTTGTGTATCATATTTATTTGAAAAAAAGGGTGTAATTATTATTGATAAAAATACTACAGATTTATCATCTGATGATTTAATGTTACTTTCAATTGATAATGGTGCAGAAGATTTTGAAGTTGATGAAGAATTTTATGAAATTAGCTGTAATCCATCTGATTTCTCAACACTAAGAGAAGAACTAGAAAAAAATAATTTAGAATTTGTAGAAGCAGAAGTAAAATTAATTCCAAGTACATATGTTAATTTAGGAGAAAATGAAGCAAGAAGAATGGAATTAATATTAGAAAAACTTGATGAATTAGATGATGTTATAGATGTTTATCACAACTGGGAAGAATAAAATAATTTATTATAAAAAGAAAAACTGGATACCTTTGGTATCCAGTTTTACACTATTAATTTTTGTGTATAATCTAAACCTGCTTTAGAATTATTATCATATGCAGTGGTATATACATCTGTTGCAAAGAAATCTTTTTCTAGCATAGCTTTAATATTTTTGTCATTGCATTTTTCCATATATCTTTTTACAGAGGTTATAATTTGCAATTTTTTATTTGAATGTGAAAGCCTTGAAAGTAAAATTTTTCCTCTTGCATTTACACCTAAAACTCTAATGTATGGAACAGTTTTATATGAATTAGTTATATCTTTTTTATTAAAATTTAGTAAAGCATATAATAAAATACGATTAATTCTTGAACGTGTATAACGTTTGGATTTTATAGAGGCAATTAATTCTTCTAAAGTTGCGCTTGAATTTGCAGCTTCTTTAATTTTATTTTCTAAACCTTCTGAAACATCTGGAAGATTTGCAATTTCTTGAATTGTCATTTTTCTTAAAATATAAATAATTTGTTTTTCATATGAATTTAATCCATAAACAAATTGTCCATATTTAAATTTTTCTGACAAAGTATTTATTGTATCTTGAGGTAATAATTTATTTAATTTTTCTAATTTTCCACCTTTTAATAAAAATTGTCTAATTGCTGTTGCACTTGGATATTCAGAATTTAGTAATTTTGAATTGTAATTTGAACCTACTCTTTTAATAGTTAATGGTTGAATTTTAGAATTATATTTTTTTAATGCTTTTAGATATTCAATTCCAAGAGTGTTGTTAGGTTCAGACAATATATTAGCATATGTCCTAATATCATTTAAATACATTAAAAGAGCGTTTTCACGTGCTTTTGGATATGATACACCAGTTTGAAGTTCATGATTTAAAAGAGAAACAAATTCTTTTGGTTCAGAAACTAATATATTAGCAATTGATTCTAGCACTTTAATATCACCACATTCACTTCCAAAAGATAGTGTGGTTGGCATATTTAAACTATCTAGTATTTTAATAGCACCTTCAGCAAAATTTTCAGCACTCGAAATAGAATATATAGTTGGTAATTCTATAACTAAATCAAATCCACTTTTTAAAGCAATTTCAGCCTTTGACCATTTGTCTAAAAGTGATGGCTCGCCGTCTTTGGGTAAAGTTTCCTCCAATGATACATATAGTATAATTAGGGTCAACAATTTTTTGAGATTCTTTTATATGATACAAATGACCATTGTGCAAAGGATTATATTCACTTATAATTGCTAGAATCTTATTCATTAAATACTCCTAAATATTGTAAAAAATTTTTTATACTGATATAATATCATAAACGAAAAAAATTTACAACATTTATGTAAAGGAGAAAGTATGGATAAAGTAATAATTTATACAGATGGTGCATGCTCTCGGAAATCCAGGACCTGGAGGCTGGGGAACAATACTTATATATAATGATATAAAAAAAGAAATAAGTGGAGGATTACCAAACACAACTAATAATGTTATGGAAATTACAGCAGTAATTGAAGGCTTAAAGACATTAAAAAGACCTTGTGAAGTAGAAGTATATAGCGATAGCAATTATGTAGTAAATGCGTTTTTACAAGGCTGGATATTTAATTGGAGAAAAAATAATTGGAAAACTGCAAATAAAGAACCAGTAAAAAATAGAGAATTATGGGAAGAACTATATTCATTAACAAAAACACATAATGTGAAATTTATAAAAGTTAAAGGACATAGTGATAATAAATTAAATAATAGGTGTGATGAATTAGCGAGAAATGCTGCAGCAAATCAATAATGATATTACAAATTGATTACAATAATATGACATTTACATAACTTTATTGAAAGCAAAATGTTTTTGAAATATAATAACAATGTATACTAGAGAAAAAATATGGAGGAGTTATAGTATATGGAAACTTTTGCTGATTATATTTTGGGAGAAAAAGATTTTTCCAAAAAAGCAGAAATTGCATATTATTTACAGAAGAAAAAAAATATATATTTTGATAATTCTGTTGTTTTTAAAGCGGGTATTGCAAAATGTTTTGTCGAATCAATGAACATTGACGTTGATTCAAATTTAATTGTTACAGTAATGCTTTTATGTGGATGTAAAAAAATTAATAATTCACAGGATATTGACAAAATAAAAACATATGCGATAGAGGGGGCAAATTATTTAGAAAAATTTGGATTTTCAAAAAAATTTTGTAAAATTTGTGAACAGCAAAATAGATATAGTAATTCAACGCCTAGATTAAAAGAAAGCGATATTATTGAATTAGCAGATCAATTTGGAGGAATGATGATAGATAGGCCTGAAAGAAGAGGATTTCCAATTGATGAAGCACTAGTCTTACTAGAATATAGAAACTTAAAAGGGTGTAATAATATATATTTACAAAAGTTTAAAGAATTTATAAATATAGAAAAAAATATTATTGCATCAGATTTAAAAAAGGAGATAGTGGCATAGATATGGTAGAAAGTTTTTTTGATTCACTTTCTGTACTTGCAAAGCAAGCTAATACAGATAATACAAGCGTTTATATAAATAATGTTGATGTTTTAATTTCAAGAACTGTAGATAAAATACAGAAAACTAATGAAAAAAATATAGAGGAAAGAGGGTAGGACAAGTCCTACCTTAATTTTTAAGATTGGAGAATATAAAATGTACGAAATTTTTGCAGATTTACATGTTCATATTGGAAGAACAGAAAATAATAAACCAATAAAAATTACAGCAGCAAAAAGTCTTAATTTTGCAAATATTGCAAAAGAATGTAAAGAAAGAAAAGGAATAAGTGTTGTAGGAATTATAGATTGCGCTTCTCCTTATGTTATTGAAGATATAGAAAATTTTTTAAAAACAGGAGATGCTTATGAAATTGAAGATGGAGGAATAATATATAAGGATAAAATATGTATTATTTTAGGGAGCGAAATAGAAACATCTGAAATAAATGATAATGGAAAAACAGGTAGTGCACATAATTTATGTTATTTTCCAAAATTGAAGGATATTAAAGCATTTTCAAAAGAAATGCAAAAATATATAAAAAATATTACATTAAGTTCGCAAAGAGCATGTATTTCTGCATATGAATTAGTAGATATTGTTGAAAAGTATAATGGAGTTTTAATTCCTGCTCATTGCTTTACTCCACATAAGAGTTTCTATGGAAATTGCACTGATAGATTAGAAAAAATTTTTAAGGAAAAATATAATAAAATTTTTGCAATAGAATTAGGACTAAGTTCTGATACTTTTTTGGCAGATACGATTTCGGAACTTGAAGGAAAGACATTTATAACTAATTCTGATGCACATTCATTACCCAAAATTGCAAGAGAATATAATAAAATTTTAGTAAACGACATTAGCTATAAAGAATTAATGATGGCATTAAAAAACCAAGAAAATAGAAAAGTTATAAAAAATTATGGGTTAGATCCAAAATTACGGTAAATATCATAGAACATTTTGTGAAGTTTGTGGAAAAACAATTGAAGGAGAACCTCCTGTTTTTAAATGTAATTCATGTGAAAGTAAAAATATAACTATGGGAGTTTATGACAGAATAGAGGTTATAAAAGATAAACCTGTAACTAAAAGTCCTAAAACAAGACCAGAATATATTTATCAAATTCCACTAACTTTTATACCTGGATTAGGAAGTAAAACAATAGATAAACTTTTAAATCATTTTGGTACAGAAATGGATATATTGCATAAGGTTTCTAAAGATGATATAGAAGCGGTAATTGGTAATAAAGCTGCTGAAAATATTATAAAAGCCAGAACTGGAAGTGTAAAAATACAAGAAGGTGGCGGACGGAGTATATGGTCAAATAAAAGTTTAAACAAAATGTTCTTTTTGTATTTCAAATTGAATACACATTATGTATAAAAAAGTGTGTTAAATTTGGAGGATAAATGAATAAAAGATATAGAAAAAATATGCATATAAAAACAAAAATTCTAATTAATATACAAAGAGATATAAGACATTATTTTGTTTTTTTTGCGTTATTTATAATTGGAATAATATTAGGAATAGTTTTAATTAACAATATATCTCCAGAACAAAAACAAGAAACGTTAGAATATATAGCTAAATTAGTTGATGTAGTAAGAAATAATTCTATAGAACAAAAGAATATATTAATATATTCTATAAAAAATAATTTGTTTTTGGGAATTTTATTATGGTTTATGGGGACATCAATTATTGGACTATTAATTGTTGCTGGAATTATTTTATTTAGAGGATTGTGTTTGGGATATTCTATTTCTTCTGCTTTAGCTATATATGGAAGCGGAAAGGGGTTATTATTTGCAGTATCTTTGTTATTATCACAAAATTTAATATTTGTTCCGACAATTATTTTGATTGCAGTAAGTGGAACTAAATTTGTTAGTAATATGCTAAAAAATATAAAGAAAAATAATATTAGAATAGAAATTATAAAACACACAATATTTTGTTGGAGTATGTTTATATTTTTAATAATTTCATCTTTTGTAGAAATTTTTGTTTCAAAAAATATTTTAAAATTTTTTATAAAATATTTTTAAACTATTTACTTTTTTATATTAATTTGATATAAATATAAACATAATATCTATTCATAAAAATAAAGGAGCCAAAAATATGAATAAACAAGTTGAATCTTTTTTAGAATTCATAAAAATTGAAAAGAAAATGTCTGAAAATACATTACAATCTTATAAAAGAGATATTACCCAGTTTGAATCTTATGTTTTAAACAATAATATTAATTATTTAAAATTGAAAAAAGATGATATACATACATATTTAAATTATTTAGAAGGATTAAATAAAAAGCCATCTACAATTTCAAGAAATTTGGCTTCAATAAGATTATTTTATCAATTTGAATTAAGAAATAAAAAAGTAAAAGAAGATCCTACAGAAGGTGTACAATCACCTAAAATTGCTAAAAGGGTGCCAAGTATTTTAACAGCACAAGAAGTTTCTTTACTTTTAGATCAACCTAAAAATATTGATTTAAAAGGAATAAGAGATAAGGCAATGTTAGAATTTGCATATGCAACAGGAATGAGAGTTACAGAAATAATTTCTCTTAATATTAGTGATGTTAATTTGCAAGATGGTTGTGTGCATTGTAAAAATTCTTCAAGAGAAAGAACAATTCCACTTGGATCATTATCTTTAAAAGCATTAAAAGAATATATGGATCAGGCAAGACCAATAATGATTAAAGCTGAAAATGAAAAAGCTTTATTTGTAAATATAAATGGAAAAAGATTAACAAGACAGGGATTTTGGAAAATTATTAAATATTATAAAGATCAAGCTCATATCACAAAAGATATAACTCCACATGTTTTAAGACATTCTTTTGCAACACATTTATTACAAAATGGTGCAGATTTGAAGTCGATTCAAAATATGTTAGGACATTCAGATATTTCATCAACACAAGTTTATATGCAATTTCAAGATGAAAGTTTGAAAAAAATATATAAAAGCGCTCATCCAAGAGCATAAACATTTTTAAAATATATTAGAGATTAATTATAATTAATCTCTATATTATTATACATTTTTTAAATTTAAGGAGGAAAAAAGTCATGTCACAAATATTACCAGATATTTCAAGAACTTTTAATGAGTTTTTATTGTTACCTAATTTAACAACAGAGGAATGTATTCCTAATAAAGTTTCATTAAGAACTCCACTAGTAAAATACAAAAAAGGAGAAGAAGCTAAATATTATGCAAATGTACCTATGGTTTCTGCAATTATGCAATCAGTTTCTGGAGAAAAAATGGGAATTGCACTTGCACGTGAAGGAGGACTTGCGTTTATATATGGTTCCCAAAGTATAAAGTCTCAAGCTGAAATGGTCTATCATGTAAAAAAACATAAGGCTGGTTTTGTAATAAGTGATTCAAATGTAAAACCTACTGCAACTTTAAAGGAAGTATTAGATATTGTTGAAACGACAGGTCATTCAACAGTTATTATTACAGATGATGGTACACCAAATGGAAAATTTTTAGGTATTGTAACTAATAAAGACTATAGATTATCTAGAGATAATCAAGATACAACGATAGATAATTTTATGACAAAAAAAGAAAATGTTGTTTATGCAAATAAGGGAATTACATTATCTGAAGCAAATGATTTAATTTGGGAAAATAAAATAAATTGTTTACCAATACTTACTGAAGAAGGAAATTTGAAGTATCTAGTGTTTAGAAAAGATTATGAAGATAGAAAAAATAATCCAAATTCCTTATTAGATGAAAATAAAAGATATATTGTTGGAGCAGGAATTAATACTAGAGATTATGAAGAAAGAATTCCAGCATTAGTGGAAGCTGGAGTAGATATACTTTGTATGGATTCTTCTGATGGATATTCTGTTTGGCAAAAAAATACTATTGATTTTGTAAGAGAAAAATATGGAGAAGATGTTAAAATTGGTGCAGGTAATGTTGTTGATAGAGAAGGATTTAGATATTTAGCAGATGCTGGAGCTGACTTTATAAAAGTTGGTGTAGGCGGTGGATCAATTTGTATAACTCGTGAAACTAAAGGAATTGGTAGAGGACAAGCTAGTGCATTAATGGAAGTAGTAGATGAAAGAAATAAATATTTCGATGAAACTGGTATTTATATTCCTGTATGTTCTGATGGAGGAATTGTATATGATCATCATATTACATTAGCATTGGCAATGGGAGCAGATTATGTAATGATGGGAAGGTATTTTGCAAGATTTGACGAAAGCCCTACAAGAGTCGTTAAAATTGGAAATAATTATGTAAAAGAATATTGGGGAGAAGGTTCAAATAGAGCAAGAAATTGGCAAAGATATGATTTAGGAGGAGAGGCTAAAGATAAGTTGGCATTTGAAGAAGGAGTTGATTCATATATTCCTTATGCAGGTAGTTTAAAAGAAAATTTAGACATAACTGTTGCTAAAATAAAATCTACAATGTGTAATTGCGGGGCAATAACAATACCAGAGCTTCATAAAAAAGCAAGACTTACAATGGTTTCTGATGTTAGTATTTCAGAAGGTGGAGCACATGATGTTATGCTAAAAGAAATAGATAATTCTTATAAATCATAAAAATAAAAGGCTTGTAATCCATTAAGATTATAAGCCTTTATTTTTATTCCCATTCAATTGTTGCTGGTGGTTTTGAAGTTATATCATATACAACTCTATTAATATGCTTTACTTCGTTTACAATTCTTGATGAAACTTTTTCTAATATATCATAAGGAATTTTACTCCAAGTTGCTGTCATAAAATCTGTTGTACATACACTACGTAGAGCAAGAGTATAGTCATAAGTTCTATAATCTCCCATAACACCAACTGATTTTAAATTTGTAAGTACTGCAAAATATTGATTTAATTCTTTATCTAATCCTGCATTTGCAACTTCCTCTCTAAAAATATAATCTGCATCTTTTAATATTTCTAATTTTTCTTTTGTAATATCACCAATAATTCTTATTGCAAGACCAGGACCTGGAAATGGTTGTCTATATACTAGCTTTTCTGGAATTCCAAGTTCTAATCCAGTTTTACGAACTTCATCTTTAAATAAATCTCTTAATGGTTCTATAATTTCCTTAAAATCTACATAATCAGGTAGCCCACCAACATTATGATGACTTTTTATAACTGCGGCTTTTCCTTTACCACTTTCTATAACGTCAGGATAAATTGTTCCTTGAACAAGAAAATCAACTTTTCCAATTTTTTTTGCTTCTTCTTCAAAAACACGTATAAATTCTTCACCAATTATTTTTCTTTTCTTTTCTGGTTCAGAAATATCTTTAAGTTTTGTTAAAAATCTTTCTTCTGCATTTACTCTAATTAAATTTATATCGAATTGATTTCTAAAAATAGTTTCAACTTCATCACCTTCGTTTTTTCTAAGTAGTCCATGATCAACAAATATACATGTTAATTGTTTGCCAATTGCTTTATGAAGTAGAACAGCAGCAACAGAAGAATCAACTCCACCAGAAAGAGCAAGTAATACTTTTTTATCACCGATTTTTTCTTTTAATTGTTGAATAGATTCTTCTACAAAAGAAGACATTTTCCAATCTCCACTACATTTACAAATATTATATAAGAAATTTCTTATAATTTTAGTTCCATTCTTAGTATTATTTACTTCAGCATGAAATTGAATTCCGTAAAAATTTAAATCTGTATTTTCAAATCCAGCTATAGCACAATTATCGGTATTTGCAATTTTTTTAAATCCATTAGGTAATTTATTTACTAAATCAGTATGACTCATTAAACAAATATTTTTATTATCAAAACCTTCAAAAAGAGGGGAAGAAGTATCTAATGAAACTTCAATTTCGCCATATTCTTTTTTGGTGCCTTTTTCAACATTACCACCTAAAGTCGCACTCATAAGTTGCATTCCATAACAAATACCTAAAATTGGAATACCTAAATTGAAAATTTCTTTATCGCAGGTTGGAGCATCTTCTTCATAAACACTTGCTGGTCCACCTGTAAAAATAATTCCTTTAGGATTAATTTCTTTTATTTTTTCGATTGATGTATCATATGGTAAAACTTCAGAATACACATTACATTCTCTTACACGTCTAGCTATTAATTGATTAAATTGACTATAAAAATCTAAAATTACAATAGTTTCTTTTTTCATATTTTATCCTCCTAAATATAGCATATATATATCATAAAAGTGGTGTATTTGCAATAATTAAAAATTTTTAAAAAACTATTGACAAACGAAAAAATGTTCGTTAAAATAATTGTAACAAATAAATGTTCGTAAAAAGGGTGATAAAAATGAAAATTAAAAATATGGTAAAATTTATAAGAAGTATAGTGATAATTTTATTAATAATAGGTTTTTCTTCATTAATAATTACTAAATCAATATTTTCACATGCTGAAAAAGAATATAAAACAATATATGTTGAAAGTGGAGATACATTATGGAATATTGCAAAGGAAGAGTCAAAAACAAATAATTATTATAAAAATAAAGATATAAGATTTATTGTAGATGATATTACAAAAGAAAATAATTTATCTTCAAACTTTTTAATGATTAATCAAACATTAAAAATTCCAAGTATTTAAAAATAAACACTATAAAACCTAATTTATAGTGTTTACTAATAACTTTATTTTTTTAAATTTGCAAGAGGGTTGCTTTCAACTGCATTTCTAATTTGAAGATTATCTACATGGGTATAAATTTCTGTTGTTGAAATACTTTCGTGTCCTAACAATTCCTGCAAAGCTCTAATATCAACATTTCCATATTGATACATTAATGTTGCTGCTGTATGTCTTAATTTATGTACAGAATATTTATTTATGTCTAATCCAGATCTTAAAAGTTCTTTTTTTACTATTAACTGTACAGTTCTATTACTAATTCTTTCACGTCTTTCACTTAAAAACAAGGCATCTTTAGAATCATATTTAATTCCTTCTTTAGGTCTTTCTGTCAAATAATCATTTAAAGCATTAATACAAGATGTATTTAAATAAATTGCTCTTTCTTTATTTCCTTTTCCAATAACATTTAATTTTGCTTCACTAAAAGTTATGTCTTTTATATTTATATTAACTAATTCAGACAAACGCATTCCACAGTTTAAAAATAGTGTTATAATAGCATAATCTCTTTTTGCATTTCTATTATCATCAGATGAAGCACTTTCTAAAAGCTTTTTACTTTCATCTAATGTTAAATATTTTGGCATTCTTTTTCCAAGTTTTGGAGTTTCTAAATTTTGAGCAGGATTTACATTAATTAGATTTGCTTTTAAAGAAAGATATTTAAAGAAAATTCTTATTGTAGAAATTTTTCTGGCACGTGTAGCAGGTTTACTTCTAAGAATAGTAGCCATATATGAAATATATTTATGAATATCCTCTAAAGATATTTTTTTAATATAATCAATAGATAAATCATTAATAAATATTTTAGTATAATCAATTTCTTTTGTTAATCCAAATTCTATTTTTATAAATTTCAAAAAATTTGTAATATCATAATTATATTCTTTAATACTGTTTGGTGATTTATTTAAAATAGTTATACTATAATCTAAAAATGAATTTAAATAATCTGGATTTAAATTTCTATCTATCATTTTATATTATCTCCTTCTAAATAGTTATTTCTAAAGTAATTTTAGACTATTTAAATAGTAAAGTCAATTATATAAAAATAAATAAATTTTTGAGAGAATATTTATTGTTTTAATAAAAAATATAATATATAATAACTATAAAATAAGATGTTTTTTACAAATGATTTAAATTAAAGGAGATATACATAAGATATGGACAATTTTTCAAATCAAAATAAAAATGATGTACTTAAACAATTAGGAGTTAAGGTCTTAAATTCTAATAATGAGTGTGTAGAAGAATATACAAATGTTAGAATTTCGGATATAGAGTTCTATATAATAAATGAAAATAAAGAAAAACTAAAATCTATATTTGAATTTTTAGAACAACAAAACAAAAATTATGCAATACAATTAGCAGAAAATTTTGGAAAAAATATAGCTATTATTATTAATAATGGTTGGGAATGTGAGAATTTACAAAGTAGAGAAGAATATTTAATAACAGGTGAATTTTTACCAAGTGCATTTTTTAATATTATAGAAATGCAGAAAAAAATTGAAGAAGAATATTCAGATAATCCTGAAAAAGCAAATTTAGCTTTATGGGAAATAAGGAGAAAATATACAAGTCAAGTTATGCACATTGCATCATGTATTAAAGTTGTACAAAATGCAATGAAATTCCTTGAAAAAGACCAGAATGAAATTAATAATGTATTAGAAAAATTTATAGATAGTTTTACAGAAACATTGGATTTGAAGAAAATAGGAGATTTAATTCAATTAAAAGAAAACATAATAGTAGAAACAATATTAAAAGAATTTATGGATAATCAAAATTGGGCAGAAAAAATGGCTAAAGTTGATTATAAAAACATAAATAAAGATATATTAGATTTTCATATTAATAATAATGAATTTTATTCTGAGGTTTCTAAAAAAATATATAAAAGAATAAATAATAAACAAATAATAGATAATGATAAAATTTTAACGAAAAATTTTATCACTTATGTTTGCAATAAAGCAAATGAATTATATAATCAAATTTTAAAAGATGGAATAAAACCAATTATACAAATACTTTCAGAAGAGAAAAAAAGAGTAGAAAATATAGAGATATATAATGCAAACGAATACATAAAAAAAATGATAGCATCACAATTAAACTTTGATAAATTATTGTTTAATAATAAATATAATTTGTTAAAATGGAATTCTAACCCTGATATAGAAAGGGAAAGTCATATAATAAAAACAATAATTGAGGATGAAAAACATTTAAATTTTGATAAAAATTTAATAGAGACTTTGTTTGGAAATCCTTTAAAAATAGAATCAGAATATGATTATGAACAATGGAAAAATTTTTTGTATTACGATTCGCACGGAATAAAAAAATTTGATACCATTTTCTTTGAAGAAGAATTTAAATTTAATTATGATAAAGAAAAAAATTCAATAAAAAAATTTTTTCAATCGTTTAAATATAAAAGATTAAAAAATTCAAAAGAATTAGAGGATGTATACGTAAAAAAAGCTCGACAAATTATAAAGGAAAAATTATTTGACAACCCTAAAAATACATCTGAGGTTTTACCTTTTGTAGAAAATATAATGATAAATTATATAAATCAATACGAATGTATAAAAGAAGTAGAAGATACTACAAGAATGATACTAAAGTCACTTTCTAAATCAGACATTGAAAAGTTAAATGTTGCAAATGAATGTAAAATATTGAGAAGTGAATTTAAAAATAATGTTCAACAAGTTAAATTAGAAGTTGAGTATAGACAATGTGATATAAATATTGAATTTGACGATATCAAGGTTCAAGCAAGATCTTTTAAAGAAATATCTAATGAAATAGAAAATTTACAAAACTCATATATATCTTCATATGAAAATGCTAAAAATTCAGAGGATTATATAAAGAAAATTTCCAAAATATATACTGATTTTTTATTCTTAAAGCCATATGAGGATGGAAATAAAAGAACAGCAATATGTTTATTTAATAAAATGATATTAGCTAATAAATTAATTCCCCCATGCATTAGTTTGATAAATAAAGAAAGTTTAATAGAGGCATATAAGAAAGCATATAAGAATAACGATTATACAATGATTGAAGATTTAATATTAGCTAGATATAAAAAACTTAAAAATAATTTATGATATTAATAAATAAGCTAAATTAGAAAATGAGGAATAGAATGAATGAAATGAAAATGTGGAAAAATTCACAATTGTAGTATAAAAGAAGTTATTATTGAAGAAATTGCAATAAAATATTCAAAGTATTTAAAAGATAGGTTTACTGTTTTATGGATTAACTAGAATAATCTCATTTAAGGAAAAGATATAAATTTGATAAAAGATATTTATTGTTGACTTTTTACCTGAATCTGAATTATTATATATGTAAAGTATAAAAACTATATTTTAATAGGTTATTAATTAACAAAAATTTTATATATAGAATAACTTTAAAAAATAATTCAGAGATATATAATAATTAGTTTGATATATACAAATATGTTTATTAACAGATAGAGATTAGTTTTTAAACCAACTAATCTTTTTACGGTATAATTGTATAAAAGATGAAAGGAAATAATTATGGATTTAATTTACAAGGAAATTGAAAAAAAAGACAAAGTACAATTATATAGTTTAATAAATATTGTTCTTGAGGGGATAGAAGATAAATTACAGTTTATACCATATGAAAAATGGGAATTAGAATGCATATTTGATAAAAAAAATTATGCATTATTACATGGAGCATATAATGGAAATAAATTGGTTGGTATGTCTCAACTTTATGTTTGTCAAGATATGCTTGCTAATTTGAAAAATGAATTTGAAATTTCTAATTTTAAAGTATGTGAATTAGCTAATGATTTAGTTTTGCCAGAATATAGAAATAATGGAATTGCTACTAACTTACAATTATTACAATTAGATTTTGCGAAAAAAATGAAATTTGATTATTGTATTGCAACTGTTCATCCAGATAATATAGCTAGCTTAAAAACTTTAGAAAAAATTGGTATGAAATTTATTAAAGAGACAGTATTATTAAATAATTATTTAAGAAAATTATATATACTAAAATTAAATTAAACTATAAAAAAGAAGACTTTAAAAGTTAAATTAGAAAAAAATATATAAATAGAGAAAAATAATTATTTGCAATTATGTGGAAAAGCAAATATATAAATTTAAATTAAATGTAAAATAAGAAAGGAATTTTTGTTATTATGGCTTTTATGGGTAGAGGGGATTTTCCATCTATGAGAGGTGGTGAATTAGGAACAAGTAAAAATAACCATCATGGTTATTATAGAAGACCGTATTTTTATAGAAGATTTTTTTATTATATTCCATTGGATAATACATATGTAATAATGCAAATGATAGTAACATTTATTATCTTTATAATAGGTGGACTAACTTTTATATCAACATATAAATCATCTGTTTTAGATCCAATAGAAAATACTAAATCATTATTTTTAAATACACATTTAATAATAATAGCTATTTTTTTAATATTATCATTTATAATTAACTATTCATCCAAAAATGAATATACATTACTGAAAAGACTAACCGTATTTTTATTAATATCTATGCTAATAATGATAATATTCCTTGGAATAAAATTAAATTTAGATTTGACATATACAAGAGATTTTTTCGAACAATTTTATACAGAACAAAATATAGAAGATATATCATCTGAAAATGATATTACAAAATCTAAAATTGATATTGGAATTACAGGAATAAGTATGAAAACAGAAAAGGAATATTATGTTGATGAATGTGTAAAATTGTATAGCATATTTAAAATAAAATCATATGGTACTTTACTATTACATCTATTACTTAATATTTTAGTTGTTGTTCAAATATCGAAAATTTCTAAAATACAATCTAAAAAGGAACAAATGAATAAAAATGATGCAATACTATTTGATGAAGAACAAAATGTAAAATTTTAAATTATAGGAGTTTTATATGTCAGATGAAGAAAAACAATTTGCAATAAAAATAAATGTAGATAAAGCTAAAAATAAAAGTATTCCACTTATTTTATTAATTAGTATTAGTATATTAACATATATTCCACCACTTATAGTTGGAGAGTTCGATTTTGGAATAGTGTTTGAAGTTATTTCATTTTTATTTCTTTTAATAGCAATAAAATATATGAAAAATTATGATGAGATAAGATCAAAAAGATATGTGGTATATGCTATAATCCCAATAGGCTGGCTATTAATCTATGACTTAATTGCTATGATTTCATCTTTGAAAAATTTTATTGATTTTTTATTTTTGGGATATGATTATTATTTTAGTGAAATTTTATTAATTGTATATATACTTGTATTATTTAAAATAAATAAAGATTTAGCAAAAGCTGATAACCCAATTAAATATAAAGAGAGTACAGATTGGTTCTATGAAACTTTAAGTGAAAAAGATAGAATGAAAAAGCTTTAAGATGGAAATAGATGAAAATATTGTAAAAAAATTTTTCTTATGATATAAGAAAAAACAAAAAGGAGATGTTTTTTATGAAAAAGAAAATTTTAAGTATAATTATCATTACAATTATTTTAATTGTAGGTATACTTTTATTAACTGGATGTCGGAAGTAATAATGAAAAGAATACACAAGAAAAAGATAACAATATTAAAAGCGCAGACAATACTTTAAATGATACCAATGCAGTTAAATTTACATATATTACATCTAATAATGCTAATACAGTAGCATTAGATTTAGAAGGAAATGTATGGACTATGTATAATGCAAAAGAACCTACAAAGGTAAATATTGATGCAAAAATTGTATCAATTGATGCAGGACAACATTTTACAGTAGCATTAGATGAAGATGGAAATGTATGGACATGGGGTAAAAATAATTGTGGTCAACTAGGGGATGGAACAACTACAGAAAATCAAACTCCGCAAAAAGTTTTAGAAAATATCTCAATGATTTCAGTAGGTTATGATTGTGTATTAGCAATTACTAAAAATAATGAACTATATTCATGGGGATATGGAAAACAGCATTATCTTCCTAAGGATAATTCAAATGATACAAACGATTATTTAGTTCCAACTAAATATGATAGCAATGTAGAATTTGTTTACGCTGAAGCTGGTAAACCTGGAGGAGGAACGGCAATTGACAAAGATGGAAATAGATATGTATGGGGAGCATATACTTATTTGTTAGGAGTTGAACCTTATCAAATAGGGGAAGAAACAGAAGTAATTCCATTTATAGTAAAAAAAGTTTCAGATGATACAATAAAATTCAAAAAAATCTTTCTTTATGCAAATTCAGCTTTTGCAATAGATGAAAATGGTAATTTATATGGAGCAGGAAACAAAAATGCAGTTATTGGTATATCTCATGAAAATGAGATTGTACCGAAACTCACTCAAATTGCAGAAGGTACGAAATTTATAGAAGTTTGCACTAGAGATAAATATACTATAGCTCTTGATGAAAATGGAAACATTTGGGCCTGGGGAGAAAAAAATGATATAACAACAAAAGAATCTGTAGAGCCTTTTAAATTAACAAGCGATAAAAAATATACTGGCATAGCTTTTAATAATTTTAGTAGTAAAATTGCATATGCTATAGATGAAAATGGTAATTTGTATGTATGGGGAGAAGAAAAATCTACAGAACCTATGTTGCTAAAAGTTAATAAATAAAAAAATGATTTAAAAAATCATAAAAAAAATTGAAGGAATGATTTTATAGTGAATACTCAATATAATAAATTATGTGAATATTTATTAAGTTTTGCTGAAAATGATGAAATAAAAAATAAAATGAAGCTTATTTTATATGATGGGAAAATAGGAGATTTTTCGGTTGATTCAGGAATAATGAAGAACAATGAATTAATTGAACAAAAAAAACGTATAGGATATGCATATTTATTAGCAAGTAATCCAAATACTTTTGAAGAATTTTTAAAAAATAATATTAATTTATTTCATGGTACAAATTCTAATTCTATATCAAGTATTTTAAAATATGGAATGATGAGCTTGAAAGAACAGGATAAAAATAAAATTACTAATACTACAGGAGAAAGATGGTCAAGAATTAAAAATCATCCAAGAAGTTTTATTAGTTTAACAGATGATTTGGATTTAGCAATGGATTATTCTACGGGTGGAAAGTTTGAAGATGGTTCTTTTGAAGTAATAATAGGAATATCAACAAAAGATATACATAATTTAAAGCAAGTTCCATTTCGGAATTTCATCTGATTATCCAGAAATAGGTATAGAAGATAATATTCCATTAGAATACATAAAAAGTATTTCGGTTCAAGAAGATAAAATTGAATTTATACGTAAAATAGTAGGTGATAGAAATATAATGGTTTTACCTATTAATATGAATGAAAGGTTTTATTCTATATTTGATTCACAAATATATATTAGTGATGATATGCTTAAACAGTTTAAAAATGTAAAAGAAATACCGAAGTTTACTTCTGAAGAGATGATAAATATGTCTACATCAAGAAAATGTAGTAATATTAAAAAAATTTTTTTTGAATTAAAAGATGCTGTTTTACATAAAAATAATGAAAGGGAAAAAAATGAATCAAATTCAAGAGATTAATGATATCTGCAAAGAAGTTCTTGTTATATTAGCTTTTTTTGAAAATGATGTTATAAAAAAAATACCGAACAAAATATTGATAGAATTAAATAATTTAGCTGCTGAATCTCAAATAGAGTGTTATATTGATCAGGAAAAAGATTTATTAAATCAAAATATTTCTGAGAGAAGCAAAGATTTAATTGCATTATTGTATTATAGTTATATAGCTAATGAAAGTGAAAAAAATAAAATACTACAAAAATGGGAAACAAACGAAATAGAATATTATAAAGAATTAGATAAAAAATATAATTCTAAATCAATGTTTTTTAAAGTGACAGAATTTAATAATACAAACAAAAAAAACGATATCAAAAATAATACAAGTATGGAGCTAATAGAACATAAGAAAACTTATTGGACAAAATTTAAAAATTTTATATTTAAATTATTATATAAAAACAAGAATTTATAAAAAGTTATTTTATATAAGAGTGGGAGAAAAATATGAATAAAAAAATAAAATTAATTAAAACTATTCTTTTAGGTGTTATAAAAATTTTTGTAATACAAATATTTTTTTTGATGGCATACATAGATGATTATATGCCTCCTTTGCCACGTATTGAAAAAATATTAATATCACTAACTGGATTAGGTATTTCATTTTTGTTAGATATTATAGTAAATTATATTACCTATAGGGTTTTGAGAAAAAAAGACATTAATATAAAATTTATGAGTTTTTTAATAATAGATTTAATTATAACAGGTATATTTTTTGCTTTTTGTATAATTCTTATGAATATGAATTAGAAAAAAAGAAATAAAAGAATATATGGGAGAAAGAATGAAAAATATTTTCCAAACAATGAAATAAAATATATTGTATAAAAATTTAAATTTTATAAAAAAAATACTAGATTTTTTTAATATCTATATATAATAGTATTGAATTATAAAATAAATAAAAAAGGAGAAATAAAAATGAAAAAGAAAAAATTAATAATTATATTAGTACTATTAATAATTTTAACTGCAATAGGAATTTATGGATATATTAATACCTCTAATGTTAATGAGCTTGCAGATAAAGTAATATTTGGAACTATTTATACAGGGGATGATAACTTAAAAGAAGCAAATGCAGTAGCAATAAAAGGAGACACTATTGTTTATGTTGGAAATGAAAACGATGTAAAAAAATATATTGGTAAAAAAACAGAAGTTACTGAATTTAAAAATGGTGAATTAATTACATCAGCTTTTGTAGATGGACATACTCATTCAACAGAATATGTTATTGCAGCAAATGCAAATTTATGTACAATTGAAGATGGAGCTACAAAAGAAGAATGTGTTGAAACTATAAAAAAATATATTGAAGAAAATCCGGATTTAGATTTTATAATAGCAAATGGATGGAACAATAGTGCTTTTGGTGAACTTGGTCCAACTGCTGATTTATTAGATTCAATAGATACAGACAAACCAATTCTTGCATCTTCAAGCGATGGTCATAGTTATTGGGTAAATACAAAATTAATAAATATGGCAAATGTTACTAAAGATACAGAAGATCCAGAAGGCGGCGTAATTATAAGATACAAAGATGGAACTCCTTCAGGATGTTTTAAAGATACTGCAGAATATATTATTGATAAAGTTAAACCTAATAAAACAGAAGAAACATATAAAAGTGGAATAGCTGCTGCAGATACTTTTAATATAAATCAAGGATATTTAATAAGGTTTCAAGCAGGAGATAATGAACAATATGATTTAACTAAAGCACCAGTAATAGAATATTCGGAAGAAATGGATAAAGCTGGTGAATTAAGCACATACACGCAAGCATCTTTTATAATTAATAATTATGATAATGCAGTAAAAATGGTAGACAAAGCAATTGAATATAGAAATTTGACTAAAGGTGGAAATTTTGAAGTAAATACAATAAAAATATTTTTAGATGGTATTGTTGAAAATGAAGGTGCATATTTGTCAGATGCTTATTCAAACAATTCTAAAAATTATGGAAGTCCAAGATGGGAAGGCGAAGAATCAATTAAAAGAATGTCAGAAGTTATTGCAAAAGCAAATGAAAATGGTATGACGGTTCATTTTCATGCTATGGGAGATCAAGCAACTAATGATGCATTAAAAGCAATAGAAATGGCAGCTGAAAAAATAGGAATTGAAAAAGTAAAAGAAGCAAGAAATGCATTTGTTCATCTTGCATTAGTTAAAGATGAAGATTATGAAAAAATGGCAAAATATAATGTTATAGCTGTTCTTAATCCATGGGGAGTTAAAGATCCAAGTTATTATGCTGATCAAGTTTCTTTTTTGGGTGAAGAAAGAGCTGCAAAACAATATCCTTATAAAAGCTTTATTAAAAATGGTATAAATATTTCTTTTGGTACTGATTTTGGTGCTTCATTCACTTATAATAGTATTGAATGTTTTCATGTTTTAACAACAAGAGCAAGTATAAATGATGATCCAGAAACTATATTAAATGCAGATGAAAAATTAACTAGAGAGCAAGCTTTAAACGCAATGACAAAAGGTGGAGCGTACCAACTAAAAAAAGAAAATGAATTTGGTACAATTACAGTTGGAAAACAAGCTAATATAGTTGTTTTAAGCCAAAATTTATTAACAATACCTGATGATGAAATAATGAATACAGAAATAATTAACACAATGTATAAAGGAAAATGGAATAAACAAAAAGAAGAAGTACAAGAGAAAAATAATTCACTACCTATGGAAATTTCTCAAGAAGATTGGGAAAGCTCTAAAAAGTTTGTAGATTTATCAACTGGTATAACTATGGCATATGTTGAAATGGGAAATCCTGATGGACAACCAATTATTTTACAACATGGCATGACAGATAATTCTAGATCATGGAGTTTAGCAGCATCTTATTTTACAGAAGCAGGATATCATGTATATTTGCCTGATTTAAGAGGAATGGGAAAAACTGATGCCCCTGATGGATATTATACACCAATTACTTATGCTACTGATTTAGAAGCTTTCTTTGATGCAATGGGTATAGAGAAAGCAATATTAGTTGGGCATTCTTTGGGAAGCTTTACAGTTCAAAATTTTTCAATAATGTTTCCAGAAAGATGTGAAAAAATTGTACTAGTAAGCTCTATACCACAAAAAAATTATCAAAATGAAGCATTACTTGCTGCGTATAAAAAATATATTGAACCATTGAATGATGATGAACATCCTTCAGATGCTTTTATGGATTCATGGTATGCTACAAACTTAAAAGAAGATGAATTTCAAGAAGTGTTTGACACATTTTTAGCAAACATGAAAAAAGAAGCACAAAGTTTATCAGCTAAGGCATGGAAAAATATATTTCTTGGCATGATGGCTGGAAATATTGAGACTTTATATTCACAAATTGATACAACAATTCCAGTTCTTGTGTTACATGGAGATGATGACACAATGACAATTACGCAGTATCAAAAAGAACTATGTACAATATTTAATGTAAATGAAAATAGCTATAGAAATTATGAAGGAATAGGGCATAATATCCAATTTGAAATTCCTAAAAAATGTGCAAATGATATAATCACATGGATTGAAAATGGAGAATTACCAATTAATAACTAATTATAATTATAGAAACCAACATTCTTTCTTATAATATTTATTATTTATACAATTAGAAATTAAATAGGTAATAAATTAATATACAAAAGTGAAACTCTTTGTAATAACTTTTATTTAGACGTAGAAATTATAGATGTTGATAAAGATCAAAATGAAGAATTGTTAATTAAAAGTATAGAATCTTCTCATACAAGTATTAATAATAATATTAATAATAAAATTTTAAAAGTTCAAGATAACGAAACAAAGATTTATAGTGAGGAAGAATTTTATAAGTTAGACTTCAATGTACAAAACTTGTAGAAAAAATTATATATTATTTCAAATATAGAAATATAAGATTAGATTGAAAATCTAGTCTTTTTTATTTTAGGGTAAAATGCATGGCAGAATAGAGGAAGAAGATCATTTTTATATGAAGAGATAAAAGATAATTAATAGACTAAAAAATGTTAATTAATGAAATTTAAAAGTTTTAGATTTTATTTTTGTTCTTAACTCAAAAACCGAACATTTGTTATTTGCAAAATTATTATATAAATTTATAAATAATTTTTATAATCTTATAATTTGATTTTATATTTATTAATTTTTAAGGCATTTTTAAAAATTAGGCATATAAGACCTGACCCATTAATGCAATCAAAGATTGCAAATGGGTACCCCAAAAGCCACTTTTTGATATAGATGATAAATTTTATAAAAATTGTAGTTTTAATTATAAAGAAATGATATAATATTAATAGTGTTTTATTGAGAGGTAATTAATATATCAATAGAAAAACAAAAATTCTTGAATATATTAATTTACAAATGATATATTTAAAAATTGTATGGAGGTATTTTATGAACGATGAATTAAAGAAATTAGTAGGAGATAATGAGAAAATTTTATATGAAGGTAAACCTAACAAAAAATGTTTTGTTTTTGAAAGCATTTTTAATCCATTATTACCATTTGCTGTACTATGGGCAATAATTGATTTTGGAATTTTGGGAGTATCTATTTTTTCATCTGATGTTCCAAATGAAATGTTATTTTTTATTATTCCATTTATGTTGTTACATTTAATGCCAGTATGGTTATATTTAGGTGGAATCCTTTTAACATTTAAACGTTACAGAAATACATATTATATTGTAACAGACAATGCTATATATGTATCTGGAGGAACATTTAGTAAAACATTTAATTCAAAACCATTTGCAGAATTATCACATATAGATTTGCATAGAGGAATATTTGACCAAATGTTTAATGTTGGAGATATAATATCAACGTCAAGTCAATTTTCAAACAATAATACTAATGCTTCTATTTCAATAAATAGCATTTCTGACTATATGGCTGTTTATAATTTAGTAAAAAAATTGCAAAAAGATATATATACCGATGTTATGTACCCAAATGATAAAAGACCTAGTGAAAATCATGGGTATAATACAGAATATAAAGGTTAAATATTATATTAAAGAAAAATAGTAAATAAAGTTATTTTAAATTTTTATAATATAAAATAAATTAAAAATACAAAATTAGAATTTATATAATTTTAGTTTTGTATTTTTTTCTAAAATCGTTTTTATTTGATTTATTAAAATAAATTTTAAAGCTTTAAATTTATTTAGTAATAATTATATATGAATTAAAATTTTATATATTTATATAAAGATATGCTGATTAATGATAGTCAGTAACAATTGCCAGTAAATTTTTTATTTCATAAAAAATTTCCAGACTGCGTTGAATTTCGAAAAATTAAAGTAATATAAGTTGTTGCATGAAGTATGATAAAAGAATATATAAAGCCTTATGTAAGAGGGCTTTCAAGCACCGAGAGATGACTCCAAAGAGGGGTTCTATTATTTTGCTCCTATTCATTTTTGCACAAAACTTTGATAGCAGACACCAGTATTTTAAAAGATATTCAAATTGTACAAGCCACTAATATCAATGCTTACAAAAATTCTATGTTGCTTTATTACCCCAAAAACCACTTTTTGATATAGATGATAAAAATTTTTTAAATTTGTAATGAAAATGTAATATTAAAATTATTGTAAAATATAAAAATTAAATATATAATATAGTAAATTTAATAAGTTAAATATTTAGAGGTATTAAAATATGAAAACAAAAACAAGATTTTTAATTATTATGGTTATAACTTTAATTTTAATAATGATATTTAACCTAAAGGTTTATGCAGCTGATGAAGCGTTTACTTTAGAAGAAACTAATGTAGAGGTTAAGCTAAATGGTACAAAATGGCTATCATATAGTGGAGGAAGCGGAGCAATTACTTGGTCAAGTAGTGATACAAGTGTAGCAACAGTAGAAAATGGAACCGTTAGTGGTAAAAAAATAGGAACAACTACTATTACAGCAACTAGAGGAGAAGAAACAGCAATTTGTAATGTAAATGTCGTGTATTATGATTTAACTATAGGTGGGAATGCTAGTAAAAATGTTTCGAGAGTAAATTTAGTATTAAACGAACATGATACTGAAAATTTATATGCAAATGTCAAAGATGATAAATATGAAGCAGTAGAGAATGCTAACGTATCATGGTCAAGTAGTGATACAAGCATCGTAACAGTAGACAATAAAGGAACAATAAAAGGATTAAAAGCTGGAACTACAACAGTTACTGCAACAGCAGCTGGAGTTACAGATTCTTGCGAAATAAAAGTAGTAAATGGACCAGCATTTACAAACTTTTCTAATGCTAAATATGAATTACTTTTTGATACAGATGTAGACTTAAAAATAACAGGAGTTAAAGGAAATGATAAAAATAACTATTATTATATTATAACTTCTGATAAAAATAAACCAACATTATGTAAGACAAATTATGGTGGATTAGATACAGAAACAACTGCCAATACAAAATATTTAATTACTAATACTGAAGAAGATTATATATATGCTAGGAATTTAGATGAATATGTTGAACGCAATCAAGATTTATATTTATGGATAATTGAAGATGTTAAACTTGAAGAATCATATTCGACAACTGAAGAAAATACCTATATATCACATTCTACAAAATTTGTAGTTGAAGGAGAAAAATTAAAAAGACCTGAATTACCACAATTAAATTTAATAATGAAATCATTATCAATATGGGGTGGCGTTGGTCGCAGTGGTGAAGAATCAAGTTATCTTCATTTTAGATTTCCATCAGGTACAGATAATAGAAAATTCAAATTAAAAATAGGTAAAATTACAGATGATTCAATATTACAGAAAATACAAAATAACGATTATTCAGGTATAACAGCATTACTATCATATGCAAAAAATAATATGGCAGTATATACAGCTGATTTAACAACAACAAGCCAAAACTACTATAGTAAAGAGACAGCATTATTTGATGGACTAAAAACATTAGAAAATAAAGCGTATTATTACATATATGTCCAATTTGATGATGAAAATGGTAAATATTATCCAATTGAAGGTGTAACTTTAGGACAAGCTTGGATAAGCAGTTCAAGTGCATATTGGGATTTATGGGCATATACTTCTGACAATTTTGAATGGAATAATTTATCTAGTACACCTATAGAAACAGGTGAAACAGAGGAACCAGATGATACAAAAGCCCCTGATAAATTACCTAAAGCTGGTACTGTATATAGTATAGTTTGTGTAATATTAGCTTTAGTTGGTGGCAGTATATTTGTATATCGTAAATATAATAATTTAAGAGGAATTTAAAAATAAGAGGAATGTTGTAAAATATATTCCTCTTATTTTTTATAGGAAGATTGATTTTGAATATAGAGGAATATGCAAAGTAAAATAATTATATAATAAGCAAGCTCTTTATGCACAAAACTTTGATAGCAGACACCAGTATTTTTAAAGATATTCACATTGTACAAGCCACTAATATAAATACTTACAAAAATTCCATATTGCTTTATTACCCCAAAAGCCACTTTTAGATATATATGATAAAAATTTTATAATATTATATAAAACTATTAACGCACCAGAAAAATATATATGTGGATATTTTAAATAAATGTTTTTCAAAATAATGGAAATCATATAAAATATATGGTATACTAATTATAATAATTTTAAAGGAGATTTTATATTATGAGTGATAAACAATTAATTTTAAATACAGTTCAAAGTATTGAAGATACAAAAAGTTATGAAGAAATTCTATATACTTTATTTATGCAATTAGAAATTCAAAAGGGTATTACTGATATGGAAAATGGTAATGTAAAAACAAGTGATGAATTAAAGGAGATTATTAATAAATGGTAAGATGGACTGATAATTCAATTTCTAATATTACAGATTTTATTGATTCTGCTAAAGAAGGAACAGAAAATACTGCAAAAGCATATATGAATAAATTAATAGACTATGTAGATATACTAAATACAATGCCAGAATTGGGCAAGGTAGTTGAAAATTATATATTTAAATATAAAATTAGACAGATTGTTTATAAAAGCCACAAAGTTATATATCATAAAAAAGATAATGATATAATTATTTTAACTGTTTTACATTCAAAAATGGATTACAATGCAGCATTAAACCGATTAAAGAAAATTATAAAATAAGAAAGCAATAATAAAAGAATAATCCATTAAAAGATTAGGTTGAAATATATCTAATCTTTTATTTTATGCCAAAATTAAGCAGAGTAGGGGAAAGAGCTCTATTTTCAACGGATTAATAAAAAAATATAAAATCTATAATTAAAAAGTTAAAGTTCTTGTAAAATTATTTTTAAAAAATATAATGAAAATTTGAAAATAAAAAGATGAATTTATTAATATGAATTTTGTGATTTTTTATATTTAGAATTTGAATAATTTTTGAAAAAATTTTGTAGGGGCGATTTTAATCGCCCGAAATTTAAAACGAATAATAAAATTGTTATTAATAATATAAAATAACCAGCTTATAAAAGTCTGAAATATATGTAGAATAGGATATTACACGGGCGATTAAAATCGCCCCTACATCTTTTTGTACAAAACTTTGATAGGGGGACACAAGGCTTTTTTTGACTTTTCTGATAAAGAAACATTAATTTATCAGTATTTTGCGGCTACGAAAAGGCTTCCTTGTGACCAATAATGAAAATGCTTTTTGACATAAATATAAAGTAATAAATGTTATATATATATATTAGAATATTTTGTTGAATAATAATATTTTATATGATATATTTAATAAAAATATAATTTTGGAGGATAAATAATGAAAAATAAATTTATTGAAATTATAACAACTATATTAATTTGTTTATTGATACTATTATTAGATTACTTATTTTATTGGTATAAATTACCTGTTTTGCTATTAATTTTTCCACTAATAATTGCATCCTCTTACTTAATATCATTATTTATTTTCAAAAAAAGCAATATTGAAAAAAGAAAAGAAATAGGAAAATTAACAAGACTTATAATTGTGATAGTTGCATGTATTGGAACTTTACCGTTTATTTATGATTTTACTTTGAATGACTATACTTTTTTTGGAATTCAAGATATTCTTAGACCACTTTATTTTTTAACATATATTTTCTTGTCAATTACAATGTTAGTTTTGTCTTTTTTGTTTTATTTTTTATATAAAAATAAAACAAAAAAATTAAAAAATAATGAAATACCATTTGATATTGATGAACAAAGAGAAAAGAATGTTATAAAGACAATAAGCATATATTTATTAATATTAATAATTTGTATTACGTTATATTTATGTAAATTACCTGGACTATTGTTTGTTTTTCCAACAATTTTAGCAATTATTTATTTAATATCATTATTAATTTTTAGGGAAACAAATATAGCCCAGAGGGAAAAAGTTGGATCTTTAACAAGACCTCTAGCGGTAGTATTCGCATCATGTATAACTTGTTTTCTTTCTTTAGCTCTGGATATTAATTGGTTAAATTCAGATAAACACATAAAATTATTAGAGATTGATATAGCAAGTTCTATTGTATGCTATTTTTCATATAAAAATAAAACAAAAAAATTAAAAAATAATGAAATGTCACATGATAAAAAAGTAATTATTGAAAAGAAAAGTGATGAAATACTATTTGATAAAAAAATTAGTGTCGAAAAGGAAAAAAATAAAATAAAAATTGAAAATAATAGGTATAAAGGAAAAAAGAATAAATATATAATTAGTGATTTTTTATTTATAATTATATCAGCACTAATAATTTTATATTTTATTTTCATTATTGTTCCAATTGGTGAACAGGGAAATTTTTTCAATGAAGAAATCAATCCAAGAGTTGATTTGGTTACAAAATATAAAATGATGGTAAACCCAATTTTTTGGGGATATTTAATTTATTGTAACCTAAAAATTTGTAATGTTAATAAATATATGAAATTTTTTGTATACCCTATAACTGCAATAACATTTTTTATATCATTAATTTTTTTCTTATCAACATATGGAGGAAGTGCAATATGGTTGCTATTCTTTATTTTACCTATTGCGCCGTTAATTTTTTATTTAAATATTAAATTAATAAAAAAAATGAAAAACATATTAAAAATAAATAATACATAATAGTTAATTATACAGGTGAAAAGATGAATTAGGTTTAAACATAGATTTATATAAAAAATATAATAACTCTTGTGAAATTTTAAAAAAACAATAGAGTAGGGGAAAGAACCCTATTTTCAACAGGTTAATAAAAAATATAAAATCTATAATTATTTTGTATAATTTTATAAATTTTTTTATAATCATACAATTTAATTTTATAATTATTCATCTCAAAATCGTTTTTTAAGCGTTTTAAAATATAAATCCATAAAGTTATTATTTAATTACTTAAAATCGATTTTAAAGCTATATTTTTAGAATGATAATTTATATATTAGTTAAAATTTCATATAGTTTTATATAGATATGCTGATTATGTGCAATTTTCAGTATATCTGTAAAATGCCTAAAAATAGCCAAAAAAACGACGCACGAGAATCGATTTTAAGCCGCTTTTAAAAATTAGCCATATAGTTTGTTATCTAAAATATGAGGCTATTTTAAGGCGAGGCTCTAAAATCGATTTTAAGGCGTTTTTTTATTTAAGTAATATAAGTTGTTGTTTAAAATATAAGAATTAATATATGAATATAAATATTATGAATAAAAATTATAATACTGAACAATAAAAATAAAAAATAGCCACATACTGAAATATACTGAAAATGATTAAAATGCATATATAATGGCTTAATAATAACTATATAATAGATACTAAAGGAAGCTCATACACTAGTAGTATCAAGACTTGAAGGGGATACCTGAAAGAGGTATTCTTTATTTTATCCCTACACCTTTTTGCACAAAACTTTGATAGCAGACACCAGTATTTTTAAAGATATTCAAATTGTACAAGCCACTAATATCAATGCTTACAAAAATTCTATGTTGCTTTATTACCCCAAAAGCCACTTTTGGATATAGATGATAAAAATTTTATAATATTATATAAAGCTATTGACACACAAGAAAAATATATATGTGGATATTTTAAATAAATGTTTTTCAAAATAATGGAAATCATATAAAATATATGTTATACTAATTATAATAATTTTAAAGGAGATTTTATAATATGAGTGATAAACAATTAATTTTAAATACTGTTCAAAGTATTGAAGATACAAAAAGTTATGAAGAAATTCTATATACATTATTTATGCAATTAGAAATTCAAAAGGGTATTACAGATATGGAAAATGGTAATGTAAAAACAAGTGAGGAATTAAAGGAGATTATTAATAAATGGTAAGATGGACTGATAATTCAATTTCTAATATTACAGATTTTATAGATTCTTCTAAAGAAGGAACAGAAAATACAGCAAAAGCATATATGAATAAATTAATAGACTATGTAGATATACTAAATACAATGCCAGAATTGGGCAAAGTAGTTGAAAATAATATATTTAAATATGAAATTAGACAGATTGTTTATAAAAGCCACAAAGTTATATATCATAAAAAAGATAATGATATAATTATTTTAACTGTTTTACATTCAAAAATGGATTACAATGCAGCATTAAAAAGATTAAAGAATATTATAAAATAAGAAAACAATATATATACTTTATTCGCTGTATGTCTATACTATTATAAAAAATTGCATGACAAATAGTAAGTTATAGAGGAGATTATAAATATGATTAAAAGATATTTTAGTGGATTAAAATTTGGATTATTATTGCAGATAGCAGTTGGACCTATGTGTTTAATGGTATTTAATACAGCAAAGAATGTTGGATTTTTAGTCGCTTTATCATTAGTATTAGCAATTGCATTAGTAGATGCATTTTATATAACATTAGCAAGTATAGGAGTAAGCAAACTATTAGAAAAAGAAAAGATTAAAAAGATATTTAAGATAATAGGTTCTATTGTACTTATGGTATTTGGAATTAATATTATATTAAATGTATTTGGAACAAATATTATTCCAGGATTAAACTTAAGACCGACATCAGCTAATATTTTTATGCAAGGCTTAATATTAACATTATCAAATCCAATAACAATAGTATTTTGGGGAAGTGTTTTAACTACTAAAATTATAGATGATAAATTAAAAAAGAAAGAATTAGTAATATTTTCAGTAGGCTTAGTATCTGCAACATTACTATTTTTAACAGCAGTTGCAATATTAGGAACAATACTATCAAGCTTTATACCTAATAATATTTCAAATATACTAAATGTTATTGTAGGAGCATTAATAATATTCTTTGGAATTAAGATGTTAATAAAAAAAGATAAAAACTAAAAATTACAATTTATTTTAAAGATTAGATTTGATAGCTAGTCTTTTTTAATTTTTGATAAAAATGGCGAAGTAGGGGGAAGAGCTCTATTTTCAAGAATTATAACTTTTTATTAAATTTTATATTTAGAAAAAAAGAAGAACTAGGTAGTAAAATATTTTGTGCAATGTTATAAAATTATTTTCAGAAAAAAATTTTTGAATTAAAAATAATAATTAATAAAATATTTCTTAAAATTTAATTTTTGAATTTTAAATTTTGTTTGGTTAAAAATTCTTAAACCGAACATTTGATTATTATAAATTAATTTAAAAATTTTAATTATGATTTTAGATTTATAATTATATTTATAAAGTCTGAAAATCAATTTTAAGCAATTAAAATTATTAACTAATTAAATTATTCATTTAAAACTTTATAAATTGATTTTGAAGCTTTTAAACTTATAATATGTAATTTGAATTTATAGATTCTAATTAGATTTATACAATTATTACTATATATAAAAATCTCTGAAATTAGCTAAAATAATGGCTTACGAGAATCGATTTTAAGCCGTTTTTAAAAAATTAGGCATATAGTTTGTTGCGTAGCGTAAGCGAAGCCTGAAACATTTTTGAGCATTTTGTGATAAAAATGTTGCTGGTCAGATTAATATAAGAAATTTTAAAATTATGCCAGTAAATAATTTCCAGAGTTCGCAATTAAAAATTGCTCACCAGAATCGATTTTAAGACGTTTAAATATTAAAATAATATAAGTTGTTGCATTAAATATAATAACAGAATATATAAAGCCTTATATAAGAGGGCTTTCAAGCACCGAGAGAGGACTCCAAAGAGGGGTTCTATTATTTTGCTCCTATTCCTTTTTGCACAAAACTTTGATAGCAGACACCAGTATTTTTAAAGATAGTCAAATTGTACAAGTCACTAATATCAGTACTTACAGGAACTTTGTATCGTTTCATTACCCCAAAAGCCACTTTTAGATATATATGATAAAAATTTTATAATATTATATAAAGCTATTGACACACAAGAAAAATATATCTGTGGATATTTTTTTGAGTAATTTTATAAAAATTGTAGTTTTAATTATAAAGAAATGATATAATATTAATAGTGTTTTATTGGGAGGTAATTAATATGTCAATAGAAAAACAAAAAATATTAAGTGAAATAGAAACATTACCAGAAGAACTTTCAAAACAAGTTATTGATTTTATTGAATATTTGAAATTTTCACAAATATCTAATGAAGCTCCAGATAGTGTTACAATAAAAAGTAAAAAAGATTTAAAAGAAAAAATCCAAAAAGGAATTGATGATATAGAAGCTGGTAGAGTTTATACGGTAGAAGAAGTATTTGAAAAACTGGATAATATATAAATCCTTAGGAGTTGATAGAATGAAGAAATATAAAGTTACAGTTTCTGAAACTGCTAAGCAGGATTTGGAAAATATCATTTCATATCTTAGATATGATTTATCAGAAGATATTATTGCAGATAAATACAAGATTTTATTTAAGCAAAAATTAATGACATTAGAAGATATTGCTGAAAGTATGCCTATTATAAATGAAGAACTAATTGGACATAAAAATATAAGAAAAATAAATGCTAAAAACTATATTATTTTCTATAAGATAGATGAACATACAAATACAGCTTACATTATCAGAGTTGGTCATGCATTTATGGATTGGGAAAGATATTTGAAAGATATATAATCATAGTAATATTAGAAAATAATAGAAACTATATGGAAGATATGATATACTACAAAAAGAAAATAATTGGAGGATGATATATGTTTGATGTAAATGAATATTTGAAAAATTTTTATAGTTGTGTATTATATACATAATGTGGACTGACAAACAAATATAAAAAAACACCACATTTAGCTTTGCCGAGCTGTGTGGTGTTTCTTGAATTTATTTAGGTAACACACATTGTCTGTGGCTACTTACTTTCTATCTTTATTATATACACTTTTTTATATTTGTCAAATTTTTTGAAAAAACTCATAGCATACACAATAATAATATTGCAATTTACATAAAGATATGATAATATATAGCAGCAAAAATTTATTAGCAAAATTCCTTATTTTTGCAACTGGAGGTCAGACAGTTACTATAAAAATATATTTTAAAGGAGTGAAATTTAAATGAAGAAATTTAAAGATGTATCATTCAACAAATCACGGTTCATTTCTATATTTATTGGTATATTAATTTTTTTATTAGCTATAAGTATTTTGTGTATTAAGCTTAAATATTCTTTTTATGTATCAATTCCCTTAGGAATAATAGTTGGAGCAGTAACATATTCAATTATTTTTTCTATTTTTGATGGACCTACTAAGAATGTATACAGAAAAAGATTAAGAGTCAGCTTAGTATATCAAAATTCAGCTACTGAAGTTAAGTGCAAATCAATAGAATTAAATCCATACAATACGAGATATGATGCGTTTGGCAATTGCAGATTTTACGCAATGTTGTTGACAGACAACAAGGTCTGGATTTCTATATGTGCTCAGAAAGAAAATGGAAACTTTATTCCACGAGCATATGAAATTGTAGATTTATCTAAGTTTTATCAATATTTTTCTTTCATTTAAGCTAAAGAGAGTCAGAAATGACTCTTTTTTAGTTTTGTGATGTTATTTACTTGAAATTGAAGATAATAGTCCAGTTATGGATATAAATATATTACCAGAAGATTTAAGAGAAAAAGTAATAACAAGATATAAAGAAAACATTTACGAATATTTAAAAAAAGGTGAAAAATAAATGAAAATATATATTGTAAGACATGGACAAGTTGATTTAATATTAAGATCAATAGAATTATATAGCTATAATCTTGAATTTATGCTTGATGCAGATGAGTCAAATGAAGAAAAGAAGCGAGAAAAACTTGCAAAATTAAAATATACCTATGAGCAAATATTATCATGTCTTGCTGACCAAGTTAATGGAAAGGCTGAAGAATATGAAAAGAGGAGAACAACAGGTAGAAACATGCTTGGAGATAACATTATAGATATAATACCATCTAAAAAAGAAAAATTTCAAGTTGGTTAAAAGCAGTAGAATAGGGGGGAACAGAGGAATTTTTATAGTTTATAATTAATTAATAAAATTTTTTAAAAATTATATTAAAAAATAATTTTTAAGTTGAAAAATAAAAATTATAAAATTTAAAATATAAAATAAATAATAAAACTTTAAAATTTAATTTTGAAAATTTTTTAAATTTTTTATATAATAATTATTATTTTTATATTTTAAACCTCTCAAAATCGTTTTTAAGGCATTTTTATAATTAACTAATAAAAAATTACTCATTTGAATTATTATTATAATACTATAACTTATATAAAATTTTAATTTATCAATACTTTTATAAATTAATTATAATTAAATTAGTAATAATTACTATTTTTGATGAATTATATAAATTAATGTAATTATTGCAGCAACTTGGTTTTAGCTCAAAAATTGCCAAAATAATGACGCACGAGAATCGATTTTAAGCCGTTTTTAAAAATTAGCCATATAGTTTGTTGCGTAGCGTAAGCGAAGCCTGAAACATTTTTGAGCATTTTGCGATAAAAATGTTGCTGGTCAGATTAATATAAGAAATTTTATATAAAAATTTATACAGATATAAAATTATATTAATCAGTTATAAAAATTGATTTAAATGGATTGTCAGAATCGTTTTTAAGGCGTTTTTTTATTTAAGTAATATAAGTTGTTGTTTAAAATATAAGATTTAATATATGAATATAAATATTATGAATAAAAATTATAATACTGAACAATATAAATAAAAAATAGCCACATACTGAAATATACTGAAAATTATTAAAATGCATATATAATAGCTTAATAATAACTATATAATAGATGCTAAAGAAAGCTCATACGCTAGTAGTATCAAGACTTGAAGGGGATACCTGAAAGGGGTATTCTTTATTTTATCCCTACACCTTTTTGCACAAAACTTTGATTTTGTGCAATGTTATATATTCCTTTTTTGATACTTTTCCATATCTACTTCTGCCTCTCATCTACTATCCTTTGACCTGTTAAAGTGAATTCAATTGTAATTTACTATTTAATTAATTATTTATTTTATGTTTTATTTTTCAAATTAGATTTCGCCATGATTTTTTATTTTAAAAATTATTTTTTTTAAGTAAACGACACATCGCTCTGCAGAAGCAAATGTGTCGTGTTTTATTTCAATTTTACTTATTACGTTTTATTCTAAAATTTTCTTTATCATCAATTTGTTTTTTCCATTTGTAAATTCATATTCTATTTTATCAGATATTTTTTTTACAATACCAATACCTAATCCACCATATTTTCTATCATTTACAGATATATTTTTGTTTATTTCTTTTGCATTTAAAGGGTTATATGGTATTCCCCTATCTTCAAAAATAATATTTAAAGAAAGAGGATTTTTCGTTAAAAATGCGCTAACCTCTACCTTTCCTTCCGTTTTATTATATGCATATTTAGCTATGTTACCAAATATTTCATCAATTATTATATTAATTTCGGCTCTTGTTTTAGTTTCAACTTTACACTCAGCTATTAATTTATTAATAAAATTTGTTACATCTTCAATTTTATCTGTTTTTGCTTCAAATGACCCATTAATACTTTTATTAGATATAACATCTAATCCGTTATATTTTAAGCAAACCATAGTAATATCATCAAACTGTTCAGAATTGTTGCTAAAACTATCTATATCTTTTTTTACATCTTTACAAATATCTTCTATTGATTTATTTGACTCATTTAATAATAAATTTTTTAATCTCTCTTCTCCATATTGCTCTTTTGATAAATTTATTGTTTCTGTTATTCCATCAGTATATAAAAATAACATATCTCCCTTTTCTAGTTTAATATTAAATGAATTATATTTTGAATCTTTTTTTCCTGCTAAAATAAATCCAGATCTATTTTTTAAAAAGCAAATTTCGTTATTAGATTTTTTTAATATAGGATAGTTATGCCCCGCATTAATAAATTCAACTTTTCCTGTAGAAATTTCAAGAACTCCTATCCATGATGTAACAAACATACTTTCTTTATTTCCTTCAAAAAGTTGTGTATTTGTTTTTTCTATTGCTTCTTCAAAACTTAATCCTAATTGTAAATTTGTTTTAATAATTGTTTTTGAAATAACCATAAATAAAGCCGAAGGAACTCCTTTTCCAGATACATCAGAAATCAAAAATGCAAAATGATCTTGATCTATAAAATAGAAGTCATAAAAGTCGCCTCCAACTTGTTTAGCTGGAATCATATTAGCAAATATTTCAAATTCATTTCTTCCTGGGAAATATGGCAAAATAGCCGGAAGCATAGACTTTTGAATATTTGTTGCTGTTTTTAATTCTATTTCAATTGCGTCTTTATTTTTTTCAATATTTTTATATTTATCAATCATATCTGTTGTAAATATCATTAAGCCAAATGCTAATGCATTTGAAAATAAAAATGATGGGGCTACATTAAGTATTAAATTCCAACTTGTGCTTAAATTTTCAGTAAACCACATGTATATAAATACTACGCTTAAATGTAAACATTCCATTAATATTGCAATAAAAAATGCAAAAACTCCTCTACTTTTTTTTGATTCAAATGGTTTAAATAATAAACCACATAACATACCAATTAAAACAGTAGAAATTGAGCATGGAATTGTTGTTCCTAAAGGTAAATTATTTATTCCTTGAATTAAGCGATGCATTCCTGCTATTAATCCAGCAATAATTCCACCTATTGGACCAGCTAAACATCCAGCCATCATTGGTCCTACATCTCTTATTGCAATTACAGCTCCATTTGAATTTGTATAACCGTTAATAGTTGCATAAATACCAAACAAACCACCTATAATGCCTAAGTTAATTGCTACTCTTAAATTGCTTTTACCTTCCCCTTTTCTTAAAATTTTTTTAGTTCCTTGAAGAATAATAGCAATAAGGTTAATAACAGCTATAGTACCAATCATTGAAATAATTTCATTATAATTATTCATAGTAACTCCTTTTATTCGATAGTAAGCATTTCATTAAAACCTGTAATTTCAAATACTTCCATAACAATTTCATTTACATTTATTAACTTCATAGAACCACCTTTAGAATCCATTAGTTTTTGAGATTTTAATAGTACTCTAAGTCCTGCGGAAGATGTATATTGTATTTCTTTCATATTTATTATTAATTTTTTTACATTTAAATTTTCTAAATTGTCTATTTCTTTTTCAAAGTCTGTAGATGTAACTGTATCCAATCTACCAGAAAGTACTATTTCTACTTCATCATTAATAATATTTTTTTCAATTTTCATTATTCTTCCCTCTTTCTTTTTATTAAATTTCTATTGTAATTACATTCATTTTATAGACATAAGAATATTCTATTTTTTTTGCAAATTTTTGTATCATTACAATTCCAAGTTTTGAAAAATCATTTTTATTAAAAGTAAAATCTAAAGGATTATATGGACGAGCAATATTTCTAATTATTAATGTAAGGTTACCTTTATCTGAAATAAGCTTAATATCCATAACTTCTTTTTCAATATTAACATCTTTTTTACTATTTTTTATATGTTCCATAAAATCCGCATTTAACTCTTCTAGACATAAGCCGCACATATTTGCAATTCTATCTGAATATTTTTCTTGCTTTAAAAATTCAATTACTTTTTCTGATATTATTGAATTTTTTTGATTTGTTTCTGATGTTGTACTAAAATCAAAAACAACATCTTCCTTAAAACTATTATCTATTAATAGCATTTTATCAATTGGCCATTTAAGTTTTCCTTTATTTAAAATGTAATAAAGATAAATTAATGCTAAAAATATTAAATAGCATCCACCATATGATATCCATACAGCATCATATCCTAAATTGAATCCAGCAAGAAGTATAAACATTAGCCAAGGAAAAATTATTGAATCTGGTATTACTGTTAAAATAAGCGTACGCTTAAAATTACCAATAGCTTGATAATAACTTGCTAAACATTTTATTATTAAATAACCAGGGATTAATAATAAACAAATAGTTACTCCTCTACTTACAACATTATATGTATATGGGTTTATTTCTTCACTAAAGAAAGGAATAATTACAGGCAAAAATGCATAAATAAGTAAACACCATAAAATTGTACATATAAGCGAAACTGAAATTGATTTTTTTACTGCTGAAATTGTTCCATTTTTATCTCTTGCTCCAAACAAAAGACCAAAAAGAGGTGCTCCTGCATTTCCTCCTGCTTCTGCAGCAGCTCTGGCAAGCAATATT
The DNA here is from genome assembly GCA_002314935.1 of Clostridiales bacterium UBA1742. Classification (GTDB taxonomy): domain Bacteria; phylum Bacillota; class Clostridia; order TANB77; family CAG-508; genus CAG-452. Next base: position 52,316 of record DCHW01000049.1, read on the forward strand.
ATACTTTCTACAATAGTATAAAATCCAAGAGCTTCTTCTCCAATATATCTAACAAGCAGCAAATTAATAATTGCACAAATTGCTGCATCAATAGCAAAATTTATTCCACCTGAAAAGCCATATTTAATAATTTCTAATAATTCCTTTAATTTAACAGTAAATGTTACAATTTTTAATTTTATTTGTTTTCTAAATTTTATAAATAATAGTCCTAAATCTTCAAAAAGAGTTGATACAAAATATCCAAATACAAGCCCAGCTATTGCATACATTTCATTAATAGCTCCAAACCATTTTAATCCTAAAATTGAAAAAACAACATTTACGGGAATTCCTAAAACATTTATTATAGCAACTTCTTTATTATATCCATAAATTGCAAGCACTTGACTTAATATTACTTCTATAAAAAATAAAGGTATTACAAATCCATATGATCTTGCATAAATTTCTGCTAAAGTTAGTATATCTCCCGTTGCTCCACCTGAAAATAATTTAACCATTGGTCCTGGAACAAAGAATATTATTATTCCAATAATTGCTACAATAGTTGTTATTGTAACCATACCTATAGAATATAATCTATTGCTTTCTTCCTTATTACCTCTACCAATATTTATTGAAAGTAACAAAGATACACCAAGTGAAAAAATTGCACAAACAGCTAAAATAACTGCTATTCCTGGCCATCCAATAGAAACAGCTGCAATAGCGTCATCACCAAGTCTTCCTCCAGCAAGTAAAGCATCTAAAAATTCTTCAATTTGACTTATAAATGCAAGTAATAGACTTGATGGATACATTAATAAAAAAGCTTTTTTTAATAATTTATTTTTTTCTAGTTTTTTCTCCATTTTTTCTCCTTTTTAACTCATATAAAAAATCTCTATTTTATGTTATTATAACATATAACCTTAAAATATTTACTTTTGTCATCAAAATTTAATTTTAAAAATATATTTTTGAAATATTTAAACTAAATAAGAGGAGAAAATTTTCTCCTCTAAATTTTATTTAATATGACTGGTTAATTTCAGTTTGTATATATGCCACAACATAGTATGTGACATTTTTTTGTCTCCATGTATCAAAATATGTTCCATTAAAAGCTAAGTAATAGTCGTTTTCATCTATTGCTGCATTATAATATACATTTCTAAAACCTTTACCAGATGAAGAATAATACCATACATTTTTATTATTAATATTATTACTGTTGTGACGTAAACAATGGTCCGCATTTTCGAATAATGTTAAGTTATCAGCATCGTATATAACATACCCAAGCGATGAATATTTTTTTATTGTCCAAATAGTTGACGAATCACTAGTTACTATATAATTTTGGTTATTAACCTTAACAATATCCGCCACTGCCATATTGTTCACAGTTCCACCTTCTTCTGGCCAAACCGTACCATCTTTTAAAATTGTTACTATTTTTCCAGAAATTTCAGGTGCTAAAACATATTTACTTCCATCTGTAATTGAATCAACTTTTTTATATCCCGTAAATGTCCATTTAGCCCATAGTGTAACATCTCCTGTTGTACCTTGAGTAATTTGTGTTATTGCTGTTCCTTCACATGAAGAATTATCATACCAACCCTTAAATACAAATCCAGTTGAGGTTGGAGTATCTAATGTAATGGTATCCGTCATACTATTAAAAGATGTTTTTTCACTTGAAGGTGTATATGGCATAGCGCCAGTTATATATGTAATACTATATATTGGTGCTTTTATAGTTGTACTTATAAATTTCTCGTTTAAATCATTATGATTTGAATCTCCGATTATTTTATAATAAATTGTATATGTTCCTATATTTGTTGCTTTAGGGATAACTGTACTATATGAACCACCACTTAATTTATATTGAATTGTTCCACAAGATGTTGCTCCAGATGTTATAAGTTCCTGTTCTAATCCATTATATGTTAGTGTTTTATTAGCTGGTTCCGTACTGTATACGCTATTTGCTTTTGAAATAGTAACACTTATAGATTTTTCAGAAAAATCATTATGATTTGAATCAGCATCTACTTTATAGTATACAGTATATGTCCCTGCATTGGTCTCTTTCGGTATACTAGTACTATAATCTCCACTGCCAATTTTATATTTTATAGTTCCGTCATTAGTTGAACCTGAATTTATTAATTCTTGTAAAGCTCCAGTATATGTTAGTGTTTTTGCTGTTGGTTCTGTTAATGTTACATCAGCTTTTGTTATAGTAATTGTTAATTCTCCTTTAAATGTATCATAATCATCTGCTGTAATCTTATAATAAACAGTATACACTCCAACATCTATAAAACCTGGAATTGCATTTAAAGAATAGTCCCCTTCTGTTGTTCCATATAAAATAGTATAATTACTTGTTGGCTCAATTACTTCTATATTAGCATTTCCTGAATTTTTTTGCCCTGTATATGTTGCTGAACCATTTGTTACTTTAACATTCATTGGAACACTTTCAACCATTTTAAAATTCAAATATGAATCGAGTTGATTACTAGTTGCTACAACATTATTTTTATACTTAAATGTAATATAAATTTCTTTTGATTCATTTGGTGCAATTTTATCATCAATATTAAAATTACTTATTTCAAAAATAATTCCCTGATTACTATAATAATCATTATCATATAAAACTTCTTTAAAAGTATATGTTTTGTTGGTATTATTATAGATTTTAACGCTTTCTGTTATGTATGAACTACTATTTGAACCTGAAAGTGTTACTATGCTATGCATTGTTGTATTGGTATAGTTTTGTATATCCGCTGAAGAGTTACTACTAGCCACATATTCCACATCATATATAAACACTCCGCTTGGTTGATTTGCAAGCACAGAACCTTTAACTTCCATAGTTACAGTATTAATAGTGGCATATCCAACACTCATAAATAAAATTGCTAGAAGAAATACAATTCCATAAAAGAAAACAGAATTTGTTTTTTTTCTATTCAGCATTGCTATTATTCCTCTCTTAAATTTTTTTATTTTTTTGTCTACTTTTTTCTCTTAAATTTTCTCTTATTAATTTTGAATCTAAAATATAAACAAATAATCTTTTATCATCAATAATCCAAAATTTAGTTCTGTATTTTGATTCTTTATACATTAATATTGGAGCATTTATTACATCTCTCATTTCTATTAAATTATTAAATGAAGTCATTCCTATTTTTTCATATTCATTTTCATTTAAATCATTATTTATTTCTTGAATATAACTTTTATAACTTATTAATATTTTTTTAAATATTTGGTCATACATGGTTTCAGCACTTCTAACATCTAAAGAATATTTAATAAATCGAATTAGAGTTATTATAGCAATTCCCATTAAAACCAATCCACTATATAAAATAATTGCTGAGTGCTTTACTTCTTTAGTGTTAACTAATACACTACCATTATTATTAATTACATTTGTAATAATTCCAATATTTACTGTTTGTGTTGTTAATGGTATTTTTATTGTCAGAACATCTGTATTTTTATTTATCTGTGATCCATCATATGGATTAATTACATGTAAATGCATTGTTAAAACAAGTCTATTTAATGTATCATTTAATGAATATGTTGTAATAAAACTATTTAATTTATCATTATATGCTCCATAATCAATATCTACTTTTTCATTAATATGCAAAGATTTATTTTTTTCTATAATATTATCTACTTTTACTAATGATTCTTCTTTTTCAAGTAATGTATCTTCTTCTTCACCTTCAAGCACCTCAAGTTTTGCAGTAATATCATAATTATAAATATACTCTATATCTTGGTCAAAATTCATATCATATTCAAAATTTGCTTCAATATTTTTAATTAAGCTTGCAACAACATTTGTACCTTTTTCCAAAAACTCTCTGTCATAAAAATCATTTTGCTTTAAAAAAGCTTTGTAATTTAAATTAGAATTTTCAACACAATTTATATAAGTATTAGTATTTAAATAATTATAAACAATAATAAAAATTGCACCAATAATACCTGTAATTAAAGTTATACAAGCTAATTTCTTTTTTCTTTTTTTTCTCTTTTCTTTATGTTTTTTTATTATTTCATCCTGTTCTAATCCTTCTTTCTTATTAATAAATTGATCTTCCATTGTATTAACCTCCTATTTATTTAAACAAATCACTTATCCATAAGTTTAAATATCCTATGTATGATATTTTATAAAAAACCCTACCTATAATATCGGCTTTTTGAATATATCCATTATCTTTTTGGATATTGGCATCTCCTTTAGTATAATATCGTATTCCTTCTGTAGTTTCCTTCATATCTATTACTCTATGTACAGTTGTAACATCTTTTTTAGAAAAAACCAATATTTCTCCACGTTTTATATTTGTATCATCATATTTTTTATAAAAAATAATATCTCCTTTATTAATTGTTCCTGTCATACTTTCAGAGCCAATTACCAATACCCCATATGTAAATTTACAAGATACAAGCATTACAACTAATGTTATAAAAATTGATGCAATAATAACAAATACTATTTCTTCTTTTTTTCTTTTACTTGTTTTAACAATCTTTTTTTTATTATAAATTATTTCTAAAATAGCATATATAATATATGGAATTAGTATTCTAATAATAGATTCAAAGAAAACATATATGTTTGGTGTTATTGGAATAAAAAAAACATATAAAGTAGTAATGATTTTATAAATAATATTTGCCCTGATTGTTTTAAATCTATTAACCATATAATTAAATAATAAATTATTTGCAATTGATGCAAAAATCACAAAACTTATAATTGTTACATATTCTTCTAATCCATTTAAGTTTTTTATATCTGTAGTTAAAATTATATCTAATAAAACAAAAGCAATTGTAATTAATATTTTAGAAATATTAGAATTTGAATTTAAATATAACTTTATTCTAATAATTTCGGAAGAAATTATTATTACAATATAAGGTATAATAAAAGTTTGTATCGACCAAAATGAAAGTTTAACAGGAGATGTATAGTATCCAAAATATAATCCCATTATATACAAGCACATTATATACACTACACTAATTGATAAAACTAATAAACATATTTGTTTTATATGCACATTTTTATTGCTATCATTTTTTATAAACTTTATACAAAATAAAGATATTAAAAATAAAACAATAGCAATTATTCTTCTTGTAAATATATAAGAAAAGTTCGTTGCTATAATTAAAAAAATAAAAAAAATAATTTCAATTATATATATTAACTTTTTTTCTAAAAAAATTTTCATTATTATTCACAGCCTTTTTTAATAAACTTATTAGTATCGATAATATAACTTAATCTGATACAAATACTAATAAATTTATTAGTAATAAAGGGTAAGACATGTGTTTTACGTCATACCCTTATATATTAATAATTATTAATTAGCTGGATCAGCTGATATTGTAACAGTAAATTCACCTGATGTTTGATCAGTTGCAGGTGTTTTTAATAATTTTACTGTAACAGTTATTGTAGTAGTTCCGCTAGCAGCTATTGTTGAACTAGCTATACTTTTACTTACTTCAAAATATTCGCTATTTGTTAGTGATGATATAGTGGCATCTACTGACGCTTTTAAATCTGTACTTTCATTAGATATTGTAAATGTTGCTGTTGCTGTTTGATCTTTTGTTGTTAATCCAGATACATTCATAGTTGCTGATTTGCCATCATTTGCAATTTCAGCTGTTGTTGTTCCACTACCTCCAGTTGTTGGTGTTCCTGTTAATTTTACATTAAAATTAGATTGTGAAGCTGAAGCAGCTGCATTACCAGTAATTTTTAAATTGACTGTAGCAATAGTTGCAAAGCCAACTGCTATTACTAAAATCGCTAACAATAATGTTATTATAATTACTAAAGTATAATTTTTCATATTTATATCCCTCCCTTTGATATTTTTTCTTAACCATTTGATTAAAGAATATTAATCTTCTTTGAATATACCATATTAGCTATTATACAGTCAATGCAAAAAGAAAGATATTTTTGTTACATTTTTATTACATTTAAGTTGCGGTTTTATGACTTTTTAAAACACAATAACACTCATCTTTTGATAAGTGTTATTACATTTATATTTTATTATTTTGCAGTTCTAGATGTATACTGTTTGTTACCTTTATTAAATCACCTGATTTATATATTTTTTTAGAAGATGTGTCTTTATAATATTTTTCTCCATTTATATATGGAACTTTATAAAAACTTCCTTCTCTATATAAAAATGCACCAATATTTTTATTTGTTACTTCATCTTCTGAAGTCGTTATAATAAAATACCTAGAATTATTTTTAGTAATTGGTTCCTTTAAATTTGTAGTTAAATAATTAAATAAAAATTCTGTATTCATTCTTTTTATAAGTTCAATTCCATTTTCTAAGTTTAAGCCTTTAAACAAATAGTATGGTAAACCATTAATATACTTATAATCTAGTCTTTTCCCTTTGCATATTTCTTTGTAACTTTCTGGATACAATGCATCTTCTGCATATCCATATATATTGCAAGTACCAGACAAAATATCAGAAGTTAATAAATCATTTGCAATTACATTATAGTACTGTGTTGAGACAATATGGTAATATTTTACTTCTTCATCAATATATTCAATATTTGTTACATTTACAATTTTTAATTTATCATTTTCAATTTTATATACACTGGTTCCAATATTAAATTCTTCTGAATTTGAAACATCAATAAATTTTTTTCTGTTTACATCAAACAAAGCATGACTATTTACAACTTTTAACACTGTTCCATCACTAAATGTTATTTTTTCGTATTTATATGCTTTATCAGTTTTTTCAATCCATATTGGATATACGTTTACCATTCCACCATTAACATGATCATACACTTTTAATAAATCAGTATATTCAATATCTTCAATGTTTTTATATGTGTTATTTGCTAAAAGTATTTTAGTTCCTTCAACTAAACAAAATTTAGTTGTACCAGAAGCTCTTATTGTTATATCTCCGAGTTACATTTTTTATAGTAATTGTTCCTGTTGATGATGAATATTCTGGAGTAATTTCATCTCCTCCCATTGTAACAGTTATTGAACCTGGTAAATTATAATTGCTTCCTGCTGTTATTGTTCCTGTATAGGTTTCTCCTCTATTTACTGTTAATCCCGATGTAGGAGCTGTAATGTTTGTTACATTATATGTAACTGTATATACCCATTTATACGATTGAGTATCACTTTTTGAAGCATATCCACTGGCTGTTGTTGCATTATTAATTTGTGATGCAGTTGCAGTATTGTTAGAATTGTCTACTCCTGTTACAACAAAATAATAAGTTCCTTCAGATAATCCAGTTACTTCAAGTGTAGTATTATCATTTGTTGTTGTAATTCTTCTTACTTCAGTTCCATTTTCATTAAAAACAATCACTACATAATGATCAACTAAAACATCATCAGTTCCTTCCCAAGTTACAGTTACACTTCCTATATTATTATTAATTGCTGTTGTTACATTTGAAATTGTTGGAGGTGTTATATCATCATAGGAAGCATTTTGGTCTACTAATACGGTTACTCTTCCAGCACTAAATGCAGAAAGTCCATCAGGCAAAAGCTTAATATTAACTCTTCTAGTATTAGAATAATATTCTGCATTTGAAACTTTTGATGCAAAAAAAGTAAATGTTTGTTCTGTATTTGCGTCAATTGTATAACTTGCTGTATCGCTTTTATCTGGTCCTTTAATTAATATACATGTATCATCCGTGAATAGAGTAAAACTTCTTGAAACATTATAAGTATTTATTACTGTTATTGAAAATTGAGCATATTCATTATTTCCTGTTAAATCTCCAACTTGACTATCATCAATACTAGCAATAATATGTGCACTTGTATCTTCGCTAAACTTCTGTACATAATCTCCATTTATTTGAAATGTACCTGTTTCATTCTTTTTAGGACAGTGAAAATTAACTGTTACTGTAAAATTCACTGTAGAACCAGATGGAATTTTATCTCCAACAGAAATATCACTAATAGTATACCCAACATATGAACTGTCATATGTATTTGTTCCTTTAGAAATAGAAATTGGATAGTCAGGCATAACAAATAGGTAATCATATGAACTATCATTTTGAACTGTAACATAAAAAACAGCTGAATACGTTGTACTTGAGCTATCACTACTACCTACAGTAAATGATAAATTAAAGTAAATCGTATCATCTGTCCACGTTGGGTTTGCCGATGCTTTTGTCATTGTACCTTTAGTTACATTTGTAATTTTTATTTTTCCATCTGGAATAATTGTTGTGTTTCCAGATAAACTCAAGGTTTTATTATACAATGAAAATCCTACTGTCATAAAAGCAATAGTAAATAAAAATATTACTATTATAATTATACATTCAATGTTTTTATTTTTCATCTATCATAATCCTTTTTATTAATAATATACGCATAACAACTGTTTCCATTAATTATAAAATAAATTGTTTTTTCACTTCCAATCCAACAATTTATAGGTTCTCTAGTTGTATTATAAACATTTAATAAATCATCAAATTCTTTAACCTCAATTGTTGAAAATTTATTTAAATCAACAGTAGTTACATTTGTAATTATTCCTTCATATTCATTTTTTATATTTAAAATTTTTCTTCTATAACTTACTTTTTTCTTTCTTAATCTACAGTATTGAATATATTGATATATATATCTAAAAATATAAATTAAATCAATAGCAAAAAGAATTCTAAAAACATAACAAATAAGCTCGTTTTTTGTACTAGTAATTTCTACTTTGTTTTCTTTTACTTGATTATCAGTATTAATTGTTCCCTCTATAGCAAGTTTAGAAAGTGGCATATCCAATGAAACAGAAGAATTAACATTAAGTTCATTGTCTGTATTATCAACTTTTACTTTTCCATCAACTTTTAAATATATTTTTAATGTTGATTCAGCCGATAAACCATATTCGCTAATAAATTTTTCTAATAATTCATTATATTGACTATAATCTATATCTTGAGTTAGTGATTTATTATATGAAGTGCTTTTTACTATATTATCAGTTTTTATATCTTGTAAAACGTATTCTTTTGTCCAAAAATTTCCGCCGTCACTATTTTCTTGATCTGCAATTATTTCGGCCATAAGTTTATAATTAATTTCTCCAGAAACAGGTTTGTTAAATGTAACATTATATTTAAATGTTGATGAAATGTATTTTATAAGACTTGTAATGTAAACCTTATTTTTATCAAGATACTCTGTATCAAAAAAACTGTTATCCTTTAAATAGACTTTATAGTCCACATCATTACTTTCTGTAAAATAATACTTTTCAGTTTTTTTATTTAAAAAACCAACAAACATGAAGAACAAAGCCAATAGAATTGTAAATATTAGCATTATAATAATTTTTCTTCCGTTTGATTTACTTGTTATCATTTGTTTCCGCCTTTCATTAGTTCATTAACCCAAATTGTTGGATAGCCAATATATTTTATTCTGTATTTAACAATTCCTAAAATATCTTTTTCAGTTGCTGGATCTGAATCTTTTGTTTTATTTGAATCACCTTTTGTATAATAATATCGAATATCTGATATTTCTTTTATTTTAACTACTCTATGTACTAATAAGTTTGAGTCTTTTTTTACTACAATTATATCTCCGATTTTAATATCTTCTGTATTTGATTTATCAAAAATTATTGTATCTCCTCTTTCAAATATTGGAGACATTGAATTTGAAGCAATTGCAATAATTTGAAACCTTACCAATCCCGATACTAGACTAATTACAATTAAACATAACACTGTTAAAGGAATAAAAATCAAACTTATATTTGTTTTATTCACTTTTGTTTTATCTTTAAATTTAAAATTTCTGCTTGTATATAATGCAAAATATATTGTAACAGGAATTGTAATACTTATTACACCATATAAATAATTACCCAAATCTGGAAATATCGGTATTAAATAAACATATAAATTTATTAGCAGTTTGTATACTACGCTTGGTAAAAATCCATAGTAATAAGTAATATATGTACATAATAAATTATTTGCTATAATTGGTAAAGCAATGGTGCAGATAAAAAGAAATATTTTATATGTATTATTTAATGTCGAAACATTTAAATTAATTACAATTTCAAAACTAATTATAATTAAAGCTAAAATTGTTATTCCTAATTTATTTGTAATATTTTTCTTTATTAAAATAAATCTAATAACTTCCATTAAGCATATCAAAATAAACATTGGAAATAATCCGTCTAAATAAATCTATAAGCTTTATAGAAAATAACGTTTTATTAAAGCCAATAAAAATTCCTAAAATTAAAAGAATTATTAAATAACATAATAATATTGCTATTATTTTTCTAGTAGCTGAACCCTTATCAATATCATTATCCTTTTTCTTTCCGTATATAAAAAAAGTTATAATTAATAATATTCCATATAAAGCAATCGCAAAATATAATTTTAAAACGCTATTTTTTATAAAGCAAATAACAATAGTTATTAAAAGCAAAAAAAATTCTAATTTATATAATTTTGATTTCATAAAATACCTTACTTGAAAATCTAGCTATTTTATATTTAAAAATAGCTAGATTTTATTTCTTATTGTTTTTGAGCAAAATCAAATGATCCTGTGATAGTAATTGTTTGTTGTGAAGTTGGTAAATCATCTGCTGAAGTAGGTTGTGTATATGTAAGTTTTACTTTTACTGGAACTGTCCCCGTACTTGCTGATAATGCTGTTGTTAAACTGTCTGTAGTTGAAGTATATTCTGTTCCATTATATGTTACAGTATACGTTAAATATTTTTTTTGTGCATCAGTTAATTTGCTCATAGTTACTTTTGTTAAATTAGCATCAAAAGAACCATCATTTACAATATTTACTGTTGCTTCATAAAAATCTCCTGGTTTATCTAATGTAACCTCAAAAGAATAAGAAGTGTCATCTATAGTTTTAGATGTTGCTTCTGCAGATCCTGTTGTTTCTGTATAAGAATCATCATCATAATGTACACTCCATGTTGAAGCCTTTACTTTTAATGTTCCAGAAATTGAAAGATTTTGTGAATATGCTGCAAAACCTACTGACATTACTGCTACTATTAATATTAATGTAATAATTACTCCATATTCCTTTTTTCTGTTTTTTTTCATTTTTTGTTTCCTCCTTAGTATTTCCATTTACCTATCACTTATATACCATAATAATTTTGGTGTCAACATTTTTTTACAAATTTTTTTACTTTTTTTAATTTAATAATTATATACTATTATAAAAAAAAGAAATCTCAGTTTTTTTACTAAGATTCCTTTTTTATTTGGCCAGTTTTAAACAAACTTAAATCTTAAATTTTACTTTAAGTGTTCTAACATTTTTTTCAAAAACATCTGAGCAAATGTCAAATGTCTGAATTAAATGTTTGAACGTCTGTTCTTTCGTGTATTTTCCAGAGTTTATCGAAAGAAAATCTCTAGAAAATATGTCACTAATATCTGCAGTTTTCTTTCCTTTTTCAAGGGCTTCATCTACTGCTGATAAAAACCAGCCGGTCCAAAGTGCTTCCCACTGTGCATGGCCTGAGCCTCTCCACAGTGTAAGAAGCCACATGGGCTTAATTTCCTTACACGATTCTGGATTTTTCCAAAATCACGACTATATCAGAACTTGGTTCTGTGTAGCCATAATCTTGGTCTCTCAACATCATGTTTAATGGAAAAAAATCTCTTCCCATTGTTTTGCCTCCTCTTCTTTAAAATGTAAAACCCAAGTTGCCGCACCAAGCGGAGTCAAATATTTGGTTTTCATAAATATTATATCATAATTTGCATAAAATTTCAATATTGTGACATTTTAAAATAATCTATTTATGAAGGTTAGTCAAACATATGTC
>DCHW01000023.1 GCA_002314935.1 Clostridiales bacterium UBA1742
TCAGCAATCTTTATTACATTATCTTTTATTTCCATAACTACTATTCTGTCATTTTTCTTTAATGTTCCATTTGTATTGCTTGTATCAAGATTTTTAGCCGCTGTTTCTGTTTTATATACCACCCATCCATCTGTTATTAACATCAATTTATCGTTTACTTTTAATGATCCTGTATACACTGGTTTCTTTACTGTGATTATTATTTCACCTTTCACATTACTTCCATCTGCTGCTGTTGCAATTATTATTGTAGTACCTTCTGCTATACCTTTTAGCTTTCCTGTTGAATCTACTGTTGCTACATTTGTTTTATTTGAACTCCATGTTACATTTTTATTAGTTGCATCATCCGGTTTAACTGTTGCTGTTAATTGTATTTTCTTTCCAACTTCTACTTCATTTATACTACTATTAATTTTTACACTTGTTACACTTTTGGTTTTTGCTTTTACTGTAACATTAAAAGTTGTAGTTTTGGTTATACTATTTTCAGTATAGCTTACTGTTATTTTTTGTGTTCCACTTGTATTTAATGTTGTTGGTGAACAAGTAAATCCAGAAGTCACTTCTTTTGTTGTACTGTCCGAATAATTTAATTTTATTTTTAATCCTGATGTTTTTAAATTATCTCCAACATTATATTCTGTTTTACTAGGATTATTAACAATAGTAATTGATGATAATTTTTTTGCTGTTACTAAATTTTGAATATAATTTATAATTTCCAAAGCATCTATACTATTAACTTTACCATCTCCATTTATATCAGCTCTAAGTTTTTGTAATACTGAAAGTTTTTTAGCTCCTGTTGCATAATTTAAAATCAATTCACCATCAGAAGAATTTATCTTTTTGTTACCATCTACATCTCCCATTATTCCATATAAAGTTTTGTCTCCTACATTCTTTTTTGTTGCAGCATTTGATGTTGTATTAAATGTAAACATAAATACTACTACCATTATCAAAAATACTATTTTTGAAATTTTTTTACTCATATTAATTCCTCCTTAATTTTAATTTGGATTACGTAAAAAACGCCAACTACCCTAAACGTAAAAAATTTGGGTAGTTGGCTGACATGAAAATCACTTTGATTTTTTTAGTCCCTTCAACTTTGCGTCCTTGCATTTCTACAAGTTTGCCTTTTTCCTTATTTATATTATACCATTTTTAACACATTATGTCAAATTGCTGTTTTTTCTTTTTCCATTTTATTTACATTTTTTTAATTTTTTTGTTTTTTTATTTGCTTTTTCATTTTTTTATGATAAAATATTAAAATCAAAAGATAATTTTTAAGAGGTATAATTTTATGGAATTTAAAAAATGTGTTCGTTGCGGTTGTTTTTTTATGTCAAACAATGATGTCTGCTGTAAATGTGAAACTAAAGATAGACAAGATATTTATAAATTAAATACAATTATTGATACTGATTTTAATATCACAAATTTAGAATGTTTATCTGCTTCCAGCGGAATTAGCATTACAAATTTAACTAGGCTTATAAAAAACAAAGAAATAAATGGTTTGAACGATATAGAAATACAATAAAAAGAACGGTTTATACCGTTCTTTTTATTGTATTTCTATTTGACTATAATTTTCAATTCCACCATATAAACTATATACATTTTTAAATCCACATTTTTTTAATTCCTTAACTGCTTTTTTACTTCTTTTTCCGCTTAAACAATATGCTATTATAATATCCGATTTATTCTTTGCAATTTTTTTCATATTAATACATAATTCATATATTGGTATATTTATGGCATTTTTTAAATGTCCTTCTTTATATTCTTGAGGACTTCTTACATCCAATAAAATAATATTTTCATTATTTTTAATTGTTTTTTTTAATTCCTCAAATGTAATTTCCGAATTTTCTTTGCCTCTTTTTAAATTTCTTAAAACTTTTTTTATCATATAATCACCTATTAAAAAAATTAGGCAGATAATTAAATCCGCCATAATCTATCTAATAATATTATATGTTTTATTTTCTTTTTTTGTTCTTTTTTGATTCGATTTTTTTATTTTCTTTATTAAGGATATATGTTAATACCATAAATGTTATTATAAATATACAAACTGCAGTTGGTATTGTCCATACTCCAACTGGTATTCTTAATATAGTTAAAATTGAGAAGAATAAAAGTTCTGGTAAAAGCAATGCTTCTACTAAATATTCTATTAATTTCTTTGTATTGATTTTTCTATATCTTATTATGTAATACATTACTATTATAACTATTGCTATAACTATTTCAATTTCAAATTGTTTTATATAATCTATTAATCTTACATGTCCATTTTCAACTACTTTTAATTCTTCTATTGTTAAAGTGTCTTCATATCTCTCATTTATTTTTTCTACAAAAGCTGTTTTTTCTTCATCAGTTATTTCTTGTTTATCTATTGTAATAAATACTTCACTTTCGCTTTTATCTATAAATTGAACTTTTGATGCTGTTTTTGGAAATACATCTTTTAAAATTTGTTTCATATCTTTCTCATTTAAAGAATTATCTATATACATAATTATTGAAGAACTATTTTTCCATGTTAATGCATAATTCATTCCACTTGTACATTTCACAATTACTCCAGCAATTATTACAACTAATATAAGTGCTAAAATTATATTTTTTTTATTGTTAAATATTTTTTTAAAATTCATTTTTCCCTCCTATTTTTCTATAGCTTTTAATATAAATTTTGTTATTACAACATTATATATATACATCACAAACATTCCCCAAAATGTTATCATTCCGAAACTTGCAACATTTACAAGACTTGCAAAAGAAAATGTAACAGCCATTATAAATAGTGGAATTAAATCTAATATGCTATTTTTTAATGTAGTATTAATTTCTGAAATGTTTTTTATCATCTTTGAACATAACGCAAAATTTAATATTGTACATACAATTAATCCAACCATACCTTCTAATGAAATAATAACATTTGTATATCTAAGTACAAGTAATAATAAAGCTACATATCCAAGTTGAACTCCAGCTAAAATTAATCCTTTTACTTTAAATTTAACTATTGTAATCACAAACAATGCAACTAAACAAGCAATTCCTATATATACCAAAATATTTATATTGTTAATTTCTGGTGATATTTCAAAATTTGTATTTTCATATGTTAATGGCATATTTGCTGTATCTAATAATGTTTTTATATCTAATGCATTATTTGAATATTTGTTTATTTCATCTGTTTCACTTGATAAACCAAATGGAATTGTTATAACACCACTTTCAGCATCTAGATATTTTAAAATTCCCGTAGCTACATCTTTTTGAAAATAATATGTTAAATAATCTTGATCATCTATTTTTACACAAACATTTGAGGTTTTCTCGTTTTCTGTAGTCTCTCCAGTTTCTTCATCTACTACTTCTTCTGTTGTTGAAATATATTTGTTACTCATTTCAGAAAAAATACTTTTTCCTTCTTTGTTTAGTTCTATTCTTAAAGCTACCAATACGGAACCATCAGTTTGTGTATAATATACTTGAGAAACATTTGCAATATGTGATTTGTTTAATAAGACGTCATTAGTTTCTTCATCTGTTACTTCAAAATTACCTTTTTGAGTTAATATTGTTATTATATTTTCAGTATCCTCATTTTCTGGTATTTGAATTTCAATTGTACCATTTTGCTTATTTTCATTTACAATATATTGTCCAACATTTAAACTTTTTAATCTTTGTAAAATTATAGATTTAGATAAATTATAATTTTCTTCTTTTAATAATTCTTCAGCATTTACTTTATTTTCTACTGTTGTATATCCATCTTCAGCTAAATATTCCACTCCATCTTCAACTTCTACTTCATTACCTTCTGAATCATATACACTAGTAGATTCAACAGTATTATCTATCTCCATTATTATTTTTCTTGAATTGTTAAATTCCATGCTTGTTAAATAATTTGGAATTATATTTTCTATCTTATAATTTTTTATTTTAAAAACTCCAATAAAGGATGTTAATATTACAATAAGTATTAATAATATTATTGCTATTAATGTTAGTTTCTTTTCTATTTTCACTTTTATTCCTCCTATAATAATCTTGTATCATTTATTACTAATTCAAACCATATTTGCAAATATTTTGCTGCATATTTACTCATCATTGTTCTATCCATAAAAATTTCAAAATAATCAAGCACTGGACATATATGATTATCTATTGTTAAATCTAAAGTTAATTTTTTTTGCTTATTATCAATGACTAAATCTGCCTTTGTAACTGCATAATTAACTTTGTCATGTATATCAAAAGTTGCCATGTTTTTATTTACTACTCTATCTCTATGTACATCTGACTTGTCCGCCAATATTAGTGCTGCAGATATATCACTAACGGCTGTACCAGTTTGTTCATCATGATTTCCAATTGCAGACATTATTTCTGTTCTATCTTTTATATCCATTCCCATTTCTTTTAAAATATTATAAGCAAGAATTGCACCTGAATGAGCATGATCAACTCTATTAACACTATTTCCAATGTCATGTAAATATCCTGCTATTTTAGCAAGCTCTATTCTTTTTTCATCATATCCCAATGTCTCTAAAATTTTCCCAGCTCTATTTGACACAATACTTACATGTCTTACAGAATGTTCTGTATATCCTAATGCATCCAATTGCTTTTGAGCTCCTATAACTAACTCTTGTACTTCAGGATTCTTTTTTATATCTTCTAATGTTAACATTTTCGCACCTCCATTATTCCAATATATTTAGATTTTATATTAAACAAAATAAAATATCAACTATTTTTTAAAATTTACACCAATTATTCCTCCTATTGCTCCTAATATTATACTTATTATTATCATTATTAAAGAATATTTGTTTAAATAAAAATTTTTAATTATAATACTAGATAATGTATATATAAAGAATATATAGATACTTCCGACTGCTATGCCTGTTAATATTCCTCTTGTTTTTATAGTGCATGCACTTAGTATAGCTCCACTCAATATACTAATTCCTGTTATTAAAATTGTTACAATTGGAATTATATTTTCTTGGACACTACTATATGTTAATATTGCCGAAAATACTATTAATAAAATTATGGTTATTATAATAGCTATAATTGCTCCTTTGAAAATTTTTTTTAAATTTAATTGTTTTTTATTTTTATTTTCTATTTTTTTTATCATATAAACCTCCTAAATTTATTTTATATTATTCTATGATTTAAAAATAAAAATATGTTTTGTACTATAAAAATCCTTTAGGAATTTTTCCTAAAGGATTTTTTATATAATATATTATTTTATTATTGTCCAATATTTACTTGCTGTTGATCCATAATAAATATAATATATGTCTTCTACTTTAAAGTTTTTCTTACTTGTTGCACTTGATAAAGAACTTATTTTTACTTTTAACCAATTTCCATCTATTTCTAATATTTCAACTTGATCATTTGATGTTAAAGCTAGATATTTTGTTCCACTTTCTATATCAGCATTTGTATGTTTACTATATGTCCACCAAGAATATCCATTCTTTATCTTCAAAATATTTCCTTTATTTAACTTAGTTGTATAAATGTTAGTTTTATCTACTATATTTTTTTCTTTTACTGTTACATTAAAGCTTGTCGTTTTTCCATTATATGTAACTGTTATTTTTTGACTTCCTTTGTTTTTTAATGTTGTTGGTGAACATGTAAATCCACTTGTTTTATTTTCTGTTGTTCCATCACTATATTTTAATTGTATTTTCAATCCTGATGTATTTAAAGTCTCGTTTAAATAATATTCCGTTTTTGTTGGATTAGTCACCATACTTATACTAGAAAGAGTCTTTTTATTTGATTTTTCATTTGATTTTTTATTTGATTTTTGTTTTACTGTTATTGTACATTGTGCTGTTTTATTGGTTCTATTGCTTTTAACGGTTATTATTGCTGTTCCCTCTTTTTTAGCTGTTACTTTTCCATTTGAATCTACAGTTGCTATATCTGGTGTATTTGAACTCCATGTTACAGTTTTAACTGCTGCATTTTGTGGTGTTATTGTTGCTTTTATTGTTTGTGTTTCATTTATATATAATGTTTTTGATGTTGGATTTACTGTAATGTTTTCTATTTTTATTTCATCCCATATAGCTTTCATATAAACATATTTTTCTCCAACATAAACTTTATTTCCAGGATTATATTTCTTTCCTGTTAGTTTCCCTTGAGCATAAATTTCATAATATTTAAATTTATAACCATTCCTTGTTGGTATTGCTTTTGGTAATGTTACATATCCAGCTGTATCTGATTTATACACTTTACGACCAACACCATCTACGGCTACATCTAAAGAGCCTTGCTTCACTACTTTCAGCTCAATATTATGCATATATTTTTTTGATGATAAACTATCTTTTTTCACACTATAATGCATTTCTATTCTATATGTTCCACTTTTGCAATTTTTTCCAACCTTTATTATATATTTAGTAGCTCCACCTGTTGTTTGAATTGATAAATCTAGGTTGTCTACACTTGTTACTCCATTTTTATATGAAGTGCTCAATTTACTTGTCTTTCCACTACTATCTACTTTGTAAACATAGAAATTTTGTATAGTTCCTCCTTTTAATGGTGCCGCTGCATTTGATGTATATCCTGTAAATACTGTGTATTTAGTCGTCGGAGACGTGGAATCCCATTCTACTGCTTTTACTGTTATTTTAAAACTCATTAAAAATAACATTGTTAAAAATAATACTAGAATCATTTTGTTTCTTAAATTACTTTTAATACTCATAATTAAATCCTCCTTTTAGTTTTATTTAAGAGATGAAAAAATAGCCAATCACCTCAAAACATAAAACCATATATTTGATTTTACTTTTTTGGGTAACTGGCTAACTTTATTTTTAAAAATATATTTTATACTCTAATTAGTTAACTGGCTGACTTTATTTTTAAAAATTTAAGTCCCTTTAGCTTTGCGTCCTTGTATTTCTACAAGTTTGCCTTTTTCCTTTATTATATTATATCATTTCAAAATAATTATGTCAACTTTTATAGTAAACCTTTTATTCTTTCTTCTATAGACTCTATCATTTCATTAAATTTTATAAGTTTTTGTTGTTCTTCTTGTACTTTAGTTTGTGGTGCTTTTGCTATAAATCCAGGGTTTGAAAGCATTTTATCTGTTTTAAGTTTTTCTACTAATATCTTTTCTTTTTCTTTTTCCAATCTTGCAATTTCTTCTTCAATATTAACTAAATCTTCAAAAGGTATAAATACTTCTGCACCAGAAGTTACTATATTTATAGCATTTTTAGGTATTCCTATTCTTTCTTCTTTTATTTCAATATCTTCTGCAAAACCTAATTTTTTAATAAATCCATTTGATTCTAATATAAATTGTTCAAAGCCTGGTGCTATAAATATTAATTTTGATTTTTTAGAAGGATGTACATTCATTTTTGTTCTTGCATTTCTTATTCCTGTTATAACTTCTTTTATTTGTTCTATATTTTTTTCTTCTTCTTTAAATTCATATTTTATATTATATATAGGATATTCTGAAATCATAATGCTTTCGTCTTCATTATATAATTTACCATAAATTTCTTCTGTTACAAATGGCATAAATGGATGCAACAATTTTAATGAATCACATAATACTTTATTTAATACATATTGAGCAGTTTTTCTTGAGTTGTCCTCTTTGTTATATAATCTAGTTTTTACAATTTCAATATACCAATCACAAAATTCATTCCATATAAAAGAATATATTTTGTCTAACGCAACCCCTAAATCATAATTATCCATATTTACTTTTACTTCTGCAATAAGTGTATTTAATTTAGATAAAATCCATTTATCTTCTGACAATAATTCTTTAGGTTCTTCCAAAATACTTTCTGTTTCATCTAAATTCATTAACACAAATTTTGCAGCATTCCATATTTTATTTGCAAAATTTCCTGCTGATTCTAATTTTTCTGGCATAAATCTCATATCATTTCCTGCTGATATTCCAGAGATCAAAGAAAACCTTAATGAATCTGCTCCATATTGATCTATTATTTCTAATGGATCAATACCATTACCTAATGATTTAGACATTTTTCTTCCTAAATTATCTCTTACAATTCCATGAATTAATATATCTTTAAAAGGTACTTCTTCTGTTTGTTCTAAACTAGAAAACATCATTCTAACTACCCAGAAGAATATTATGTCATATCCAGTTACTAATGTATTTGTTGGGAAAAATGTTTTATAATCTTCTGTTTCATTTGGCCATCCAAGTGTTGAAAAAGGCCATAATGCAGAGCTAAACCAGGTATCTAATGTGTCTGGATCTTGATAAATATTTGTACTTCCACATTTTCCACATTTGCATGGATTTTTAATTTCAACAGTAATTTCTCCACAATCTTTACAATAATATGCTGGTATTTGATGTCCCCACCAAAGTTGACGAGATATACACCAATCTTGAATATTATTTAACCAATTAAAATATGTTGCTTCAAATTTTTTTGGCACAAATTTTGTTTTTCCACTTTTTACTGCTTCTATTGCAGGTTTTGCCATTTCTTCCATTTTTACAAACCATTGGTCTGAAACTTTTGGTTCTATAGTTGCCTTACATCTATCATGTTTTGCAACATTATGTGTATAATCTTCTATTTTTACTAGGCTTCCATTTTCTTTTAACTCTTCTACAATTTTTACTCTTGCATCATATAAATCCATTCCTTTATATCTTTCAAGTAAATTACCCATTTTAAAGTTTTCGTCAAAAACCTCTATTATTTCTAAATTATGTTTTAATCCTGCTTGATAATCATTAGGATCATGTGCTGGAGTAATTTTTACGCATCCAGTACCAAATTCCATTTCTACAAATTCATCTGCTATAATTGGTATTTCTTTATTCATTATTGGTAAAATACATTTTTTGCCTACTATATCTTTATATCTGTCATCATCTGGATGAACTGCAACTGCTGTATCACCAAGCATTGTTTCTGGTCTTGTTGTAGCAACTGTTACATATCTATTTTCTTCTCCAACAATTTTATATCTTACATGCCATAAATGAGTTGGTTCTTCTTCATATTCAACTTCTGCATCAGAAATTGATGTATTACAACAAGGGCACCAATTTATCATTCTTTTCCCTTTATATATATAACCTTTGTCATATAATTTTTTAAATACAGTTAAAACAGCTTCTGAAAGGCCTTCGTCCATTGTAAATCTTGATCTAGACCAATCTGCACTACATCCCAATTTTTTTTGTTGATTTACAATAGTTCCACCATATTCTTCTGTCCATTTCCAAGCTTCTTCTAAAAATTTTTCTCTACCTAAATCATGTTTATCTATTCCCTCTTTTGCTAATTTTTCAACAATTTTTACTTCTGTAGAAATAGCAGCATGATCTGTTCCTGGAAGCCATAATGTATTGTATCCTTGCATTCTTTTATATCTTATTAATATATCTTGTAATGTTCCATCTAAAGCGTGTCCCATATGTAATTTTCCTGTTACATTTGGTGGTGGCATCATAACACAATAGCTTTCTTTTGTCTTATCCATACTTGGTTTAAAATATTGTTTATCTTCCCAATTTTTATAAATTTTGTCTTCAAAATCTTTTGGTGAATAACTTCCTTCTAATTCATGTTTGCAATCTTTACACATAAAAATCCCCCTTTTATTTTTTTACAATTTAAATCAAATTTACTATTAACTAAATAGAGCCTGCCCTTAAATAGGGCAAGCTCTTACTCGCGGTACCAACCTAATTTATATAAAACTAATTTTATACATCTATATATCTTTAACGCAGATTTACGAATTAACCTAAAGTTATTTTCAGCTAATCAACTCCAAAGCTACATTCAAATTTACTTTTCTTAAAAAGGTTTTCAGCCTATGACCTTTTCTCTCTTTAAAGTAGTTAAATTTTACTCCTCTTCTTCACAGTTTTTATTAATTATGATTTTAAATAATATCATATATTCATTTATATTTCAATATATAATGAATAAAAATATTTTCTTTATATACAAATGAAGGTAGTTTATTAAACTACCTTCTAAAATTACATTGCTTCTTCATTTTGTTCTTCAATACCATCTTTTTTATTTACAATTTCTAAATTTCCAATTGATACTTCATAAGCTACTCTTGTTTCAGCTGTTCCATCTTCAAATTTCTTTTCGTATGTTCTACTTTGAACTCTTCCAACAATTTTAACTTCTGTACCAACTTCCATATTTTCACAAAATCTAGCATTTCTTCCCCATGCAATACAAGGAATATAATCTGATTTATTATATGCTCTATTTACTGCTAATAAAATATCAGATATTTCTCTTCCAAATGGTGTTTTTCTATAAATTGGTCTCTTACATATATAACCATTTAAAACAACTTCGTTTGACACTTTATTTTCATTTTCTTCTTCGTTATATTCTTTAATGTCTTTTGCAAATACAGTTAAAACTAATTTGTTTTTTTCTCCTGTGTAGCTATTATATGATCTGAATTGACCATCTATAACTACATTTTTTCCAATATCTAAACCAAAATTTGATATAAGTCTTTCGGATATTGTAATTGGAATTATATCTGCATTTCCACTCAAACGAGCTACCTCTAAATTAAATATGTAAAATGTTTCTCCATAAATTTCATGACTAAAATTTTTATCGCTAATAATTTTTCCTACTAATGATAGGCAATTATTTTCTGTGTAATTTGTAACCAATTTTACTTCCTCCCTTTTAGTTTCTCTATAGTATTTTATTCATAATGTTTTTACTTTAGAATAAATTTTTGTTCATAACAAGTCTATTATACTACTTTTGGAAGGTTTTGTCTACATAAAATGTTAAATTTGTTTTATTTTTTTATTGCTAATATTTTATATTTTACTATTCCACCTGGTGTTGTGGCTTCTACTATATCATTTTTCTTTGCACCTAACAAACTTGAGCCTATTGGAGATTCGTTAGAAATTTTATTTTGTGATAAATCAACTTCAGTTGAACCAACTATTGTATATTCTAATTCTTCATCAAATTCCATATCTAATATTTTTACTTTATTTCCTACTTGTACTGTTTTAGTATCAATTTCTGATTCATCAATAATTTTAGCATATCTTAGTTTGTTTTCTAATTCTGCTATTTTTATTTCATTTGAAGCTTGTGCGTTTTTGGCTTCATCATACTCTGAATTTTCAGATAAATCTCCAAACCCCAAAGCAACTTTTATACGTTCTGATATTTCTGTTCTTTTTTCTGTTTTTAAATATTCTAGTTCTTTCTCTAAATTATCATATCCTTCTTGTGTTAATAGGACTTCTTTTTCTTCCATATTTAAAATCTCCTTTACAAAAATATTATTAGTTTAATCATATTACTCCACTATTATAAATTTGTCAAGTATAATAATTAAATTATTTTACTAATTCATTTTCACTAATTATTCCATTTGTTCCAATTATTTTTTTTACATAAATATCATCTCTTACTATGCATTTTATTATTTCATTTAAATCTTTTTTATATATTAAGCTTTCGTAAATAATTTCGTTTTTAAATCCTTTTATTTGATGCTTTAATGGTATATTAAGTATAAAATCATTTATTATTATTCCATTAAATCTCATACAACGTATTTTTATTTCTTCATATGTATTTATTATAATTGCATTTGTATTTATAACATAACTATTTATTAATTCTTCTGGAAAATCATAATTTATTATAATTGTGCTTTTACTTAAACTTTTTTGCTTATTATTTGAAATATTTATTAGTATTCCTAATTTATTATATAAGTAATTATCTATTTCTTTAAATTTTTCTATATGATTTGTAACAATATTTACTCTTTTTACCTTAGTAGAAATTAAAATAATATTTTGTATGTCTATATTATTTAAATCATTTATTAATATTGTTACTTCATTAAATTTATCTTTTTTATATTTATATATGTACTCTAAAACATTATAGCTTAATGCTTTATATAAAAATCTTCCATTTAATATATTTATATTATTATCATATAATTTGTTTTTTAATAATTTATTTGTATTTAAAACTTCAGACAATACTATATTTTCAATATTTTCATTATATATTTTTTTTAATAAACCATTTGAAATTTTTCTTGTTAAATATTTTGTAAATTTTGTTTCTTTACAAACCGGTAAAATATATATTTTTTTATCTTCTATATTACATTCTTCAATTTTATTAAATAATCTTTTAAATTTTAATTTCCAATTATTTTCCTCTGATTCCTTTATATATATTATTTTCAATTACATCACCTAAAATAATTAATAGTCAAGACTTTATAGTCTTGTCTATTAATTATATTTAGATTATATAAAAATATTCTTTATATTATACATCTTCTCCTTTTAAAAATGTTCCTGTTCCGGAATTTGTATAAAATTTATTTTCAACTAAATCATATAGTCCAATTGTTCCAATACTACATATGTTTCCATTTACATCTTTCATTTCATTTGTACAATAACACGAAATAAAATCTCTTGTTAATTCTCCATCTTCATAAATTTTAACACTGTACATCCTTCCAATAAATCTATTATCATATGTATTACCCGCATTATTACATGCAAATATCCATACTGGATATCCTGTACTTTCTAGAGTTAATCTATTTGTTGCATAATTTTGACCATTAACTAACAAATTTGAAACACTAAATTCCACTTCATATAATACATTTATACTAAATGTAGTTGCATTTACATTGCTGCCTGTAATTTCATGATAAAAATTTCCTGAATTATTAGCAAGTGCTAAAAGACTAGTTTTACCATAAGTTGTCCTATTTCCAGAACCAATAAACCATCTATAAGATGTACTATTATTAGTTGACATTAATTTTAAATAATACTTTGTATTTACAGATGGTATATATCCCGTATCAATATATTGTGTTCCTGTACTTTCTATATATTCTACTTTTTGATATTCTTTTGGCAATCCAGCTATGTCTTTTGTTTTTATATAATCATTTTCATCTTGATATGCAATTGTAGCTTTTTCATCTGACATTATATAATTTTTTTCTTTTTTTATCTGACCATTAAATGTAACATTTAATTTTATTTTTGTCTTTCCTGTAGAATTATCAGTAGTAAATACACAATTTTCTATGTCTTTTAATAATGCAATTTTAGTATTATCTTCTTTATCTTTTTTTATTACTATATTAGTATTTGTTACTTCCTTACCTTTTCCAAAAGTTCCAGTTCCTTTATTTATATAAAAATTACCATTAACAATATCATATATTCCAATAACACCATCAACTTTACGGTAACATGGAATAAAGTTTTTTATTAAATTTCCAGATGCATCATAAATTTTAGCTGAATACAGCTTCATTGATGCACCATCATAATTTCCTTTCCAGTTTCTTGCAAATATATAAATATTGGATTCTATTGCATTTGTATTTATTCCTGTTGCATCTAATCTGTCTGTTAAATTATTTGAAGAATAGGTGAATTTAGCTCCTGTGTATAATTTATTATCATATACTCCAGCTTCAAAATTACTATTTGTTCCACAAAACCATTTATTATTTATTTTTGATGTTAATTGCATGTCTAAAACTATTTTTTCACCAACATCAATAAATTTAGTATTAGTATCAATATATTGTGTTCCTGTACTTTCTATATATTCTAATTCTTGATATTCTGGGTCTGGCACTTCTATTTGTTCTATATTTAAATATAAAACTTTTTTGTCTTGATCATATTCATATATATTACCAGATGAAAATTTTATAGTTTTTCCGTCGTTTGAAACAGTAACATTATTACCTTCTTTTTTAGTATCTTCAAGAAAATATAAATTAAATTGATTTAATTCTGATTCTACTGTTGAATCATTAGTTATTTCTTTTAATCCCTTTTGGTAATTACCTCTTATTACTGTAAGCATTACAATTACAAATATTGTAATTACTATATATACTGTTAAAGAAACTAATGTTATACCTTTTTGATTCTTCAACAAAAACACCTCTTCCTTTGTTTAAATAATTTTTCCTCCACCTATAACAACATCATCTATATAAAAAACTACAGATTGTCCTTTAGTTATAGCTCTTTGTGGAATATCAAAAACAAGTTTTACTATATTATCATCTATTTTTTTCAATTTTGCTTCTGCAAGTTTTGCACTATACCTTATTTTAGCTTTTATATCAACTGGAATAGTTAAATCAATATCTACAGTATAGTTTAAATTAGTAGCCAATAGCTCACTTTTAAAAATTTCTTTCTCTTCACCAACTATAACTTCGTTTTTTTCTTTATTTAATTCAATAACATATAACGGAGTTGAATTAGATATTCCTAATCCTTTTCTTTGGCCAATTGTATAATTTAGTAAACCTGTATGTTTTCCAAGTATAATTCCATCTTTATTTACAATGTTACCTGATACTGGCTTTTGATTTGTATTTTTCAATACAAATTCTGCATAATTGTTATCTGGAATAAAACAAATATCTTGGCTATCAGGTTTATTCGCAATTTTCAAATTATGCTCTTGTGCTATTTTTCTAATTTCTTCTTTATTTTTAAATATTCCTAATGGGAATAATACGTTTCCAAGTATTTCTTTAGGAATATTATATAAAACATAGCTTTGATCTTTCTCTAAAGAATTAGCAATTTTTAATACATTTCCACCAAACTTGGAACTATATTCAATTTTAGCATAATGTCCAGTTGCAATATATTTGCAACCTAATTCTAATGCTTTTTTATAAAATAAATTGAATTTTAAAAATTTATTACACTCTATACATGGATTAGGAGTTTCTGCATTTTGATAACTTTTAATAAAACTAGATATAACACATTTATTAAATTCTTTTGTAAAATCTAATGAATAGTGTTCAATTCCGTAATTGGTCACATACTTTTTTGGCATCTTCATTAGCACTATAAGAACCACAACCACTTTCTTTATCAGTATTATTCCATAAATTCATTGTTGCTCCAATTACTTCATATCCTTGTTCTTTTAATATAATTGCTGCAACACTACTATCAACTCCACCACTCATTCCTAAAAGTACTTTTTTATTTTCCATAATAATCCTTCTTTAAATTATTGTTCTTCTTGATCTTGATTTTCTATAACTTCATCTTTTTTTACAATATCATCTATTACAATTTGTTCATTTTCATCTAGTCTATACTTTGGTAATTCTGGTAATTCATCTAAATTAGATATTCCAAACAATTTTAAAAATTCATTTGTTGTTTTATATAATGTGGGTCTTCCTGGAGCATCTAATTTTCCTGCTTCTTCTATTAAATTATATTCTAGTAACTTATAGATTGTCCCATCTGAATTTACGCCTCTTATTTGTTCGATTTCTGCTCTTGTTATTTTAGGATTATAAGCAATAATTGATAATGTTTCTAATGCAGCATTGGAAAGTGTAGGTTTTGCTCTATTATCAAATATTGGATAAATATAATCATAATATTCTTTTTTAGTACACATTTGATATCCCGTATTCACTTTTATTATTTCTAATCCTCTTCCTTCTTGCTCATATTCGGATTTCATGTTTTGCACTATCATATCTATATCTTCATTACTTAATTCCAATATAGCCATAAGCTCTTTTACTTCTACTACTCTTCCAGCAGAAAATAGAATGGATTCAATTATAGCTTTATTTTTTTCTATTTCCATTATAATTAACCTCTTTTATATTATTTTGCGTATTTATTTTATGCCATTTTTATTATGTTTGTCAATATAGGTTTAAAATAGGATAGTGTCAATTTTTTTCGGGGAA
>DCHW01000022.1 GCA_002314935.1 Clostridiales bacterium UBA1742
TGCCTACATTTTGTTGACACATACTATTAAATAATATTATGCCTAAAACTATTGACATTACTGAACTTAATTAATATAATAAGTTAAAATTAACGAATAAATAAAGCGGAGGCAAAAAAAGTATGGCACAAAAAAAATTGGCTTATCAATTAGATGAAGATTTAAGCGAAAAAAAAGAGGATGAGTTAATAAAACTAGCTAAAGCTGGAGATGAAGAAGCAATAAGTTATATATTAGGAAAATATAAAGAACTTGTAAATATGAAGGTTAACAAGTACTTTATTATTGGCGCAGAAAGAGAAGATATAATTCAGGAAGGTATGATAGGATTATATAAAGCTATTAAAAATTATAACTTAGATAAGCAAAATTCATTTAAATCTTTTGCAAATTTATGCATTGAAAGACAATTAATTACTGCAATAAAGACATCAAACAGACAAAAACATATTCCGCTAAATTCATCAGTATCTTTGAATACAACTGCTTTTAATGATGATGACGATTCTACTTTAATAGAATTTTTGAATAATAATACAGTAGAAGATCCATTAGATACAATAACAAAAATGGAATATTACAAACTGGTTGGAACAAAAATGGGAGAAACTTTAAGTGATTTTGAAAAACAAGTGTTAAATAGATTTGCTAAAGGCGAGAGTTATGTTACTATTGCAGAGAAATTAGATACTCCTGTAAAATCAGTAGATAATGCAATTCAAAGAATTAGAAAAAAAGCAAATAAAAATTTAATTGAAGAAATATAAAACTGGCGAACACTGAAGTGTTCGCTAGATAGGAATATATGCTTCTATAGCTCAGTTGGTAGAGCACTTGCGTGGTAAGCAAGAGGTCGCCGGTTCAATTCCGGCTGGAAGCTCCAAAAAAAGGTTGTTAATATTGGATTAACAACCTTTTTTGTTTAGTCTACACTATTATCAGTAAAAACTTCAATTGTTTCATAAGCAATGTATGAAGTTCCTAATATTGACAGCAATGCAATAAAATACATAAAAATATTATTAAGTGTAAAGCTATGCATATTTTCGTTTAAAGCACTAAATATGAGGCTAGAACTTAATAATGTAGCTATAAATACTAGAAGGATTTCTGTAACGATTTTTGGTAAAAAATCATTACCAAAATACCAGATAACAGCTATTCCAATTACAATTAAAATAGTTGTTATAATTAAAGTAATACTCATTGAAAATGTCATAATTATCACCTCGATGTTATATAGTATAGAGACTAAATAGTTTGTGACTAATTATAACATATTTATAAATAATGTCAAATTTGATTATATTTAGTTGCAAAGATTGAAAAATATAAATAATTTAAAATTATGTAAAAAAGTAAATGAGTAGAAATGTGTCAAAAACAAATTAAAAAAACTTTAATATTGTATAGTATTTTAAAGCATTTGATGTTATAATAAATAAGTTATATATAAGAGAATAAATAAACAAGGAGTTATGAAATGAAAATAGGAATAGTAGGATTACCAAATGTTGGAAAGAGTACAATGTTTAATAGTATAACAAATGCCGGAGCAGAATGTGCAAATTATCCTTTTTGTACAATAGAACCAAATGTTGGGATGGTTCCAGTTCCAGATGAAAGATTAAATGTTTTAACTAATATGTATAAAGCCCAAAAAACAACACATGCTGTAGTTGAATTTGTTGATATTGCTGGATTGGTTAAAGGTGCAAGCAAAGGGGAAGGACTGGGAAATAAATTTTTATCACATATTAGAGAAGTAGATGCAATTGCAGAAGTTGTAAGATGCTTTGAAGATGATAATATTGTTCATGTTGATGGAAATATAAACCCATTAAGAGATATTGAAACAATAAACTTAGAATTGATTTTTGCCGATATAGAAACTGTTGATAAAAGAATAGATAAAGCAAGAAAAATGCTAAAGGCTGATAAAAAGTATCAAATTGAAGTTGATTTATTAGAAAAAATTAAGGCAACATTAGAGTCTGAAAAGCCAGTAAGAAGTATGAGCTTTAAAGATGAAGAAAAAGAGCTAATAAAAGATGTTCAATTTTTAACAGAAAAACCAACTTTGTATATTTGTAATGTATCTGAAAATCAATTACAGGATGTGGAAAATGATAAAAATGTTGAAGTTGTAAAGGAATATGCTAAAATTGAAAATAGTATTGTAATACCACTATGTGCTAAGATAGAAGAAGAATTAACTGGATTAGATGAAAATGATAAAAAAGAAATGTTAGAAGCTATGGGACTTGATGAATCAGGATTAAATAAAGTAATAAAAGAAAGCTATTCTTTACTTGGGTTGATGTCTTTTTTAACTGCTGGAGAACCGGAAGTTAGAGCATGGACAATAAAAAAAGGTACTAAGGCGCCAGAGGCTGCTGGAAAAATACATACAGATATTCAAAGAGGGTTTATAAAAGCTGAAGTTGTATCCTATGATGATTTAATAAAAGAGGGGTCTATGGCAGCAGCAAGAGAAAAGGGATTGATTAGAATAGAAGGAAAAGAATACATAATGCAAGAGGGAGATATAGTTTTATTTAAATTTAATGTATAAAAATTGCAAAAAAACTATTGCATTTTGTAAAAAAATATGGTATAAATTATAAGTGATATGTTAACAATGTTATAGTGAGGTAATTATAAAATGAAAAAATTAAAAGAAATAGTAATATGTTTAATTGCGGTAGTTGCTTTAGTAACTGTAATTAATAATTGTATATTAACAAAGTCATATGCTGCTTCTAGTGATTTAGAAACTATGATAGATGATTTTAATACAAATACAGAAAATATAGCTTCTGATCTAAATGCTGTAGATGATGAGCCAGTAAATGCAAATAAAAATGTTAATAAATCAACAGGAAACAATGTAAATAAAGCAAATAATTCAAATACAAACAGTGGAATTCCTTATGCAGGTTCTAATAATACAATAGTTTTGGTTATAATTGCTTGTGGTATTTCTACAGTGTTTGCATATAGAAAAATAAAAGAATATAAAAATATTTAGTATTTCATAAAATAGCAGCTAACAGCTGCTATTTTTATATTCATAAAGATTTAGCTTTTATAATTAATCTTTTATTATTATAATTAGTACATGTAATCAATGTTAATTCTTTTCTACCATAAGTTTCTTGGTTAGTACATGAAGTATCATAATATGGAACTTCATATTTATTATAAACATAATAATAAAGTGTTATACCTGAATTATTTTGAACTTTAATTTGATCATTGTTTTCTAGTTTATACAATTGACTAAAAAATTGAGAATTATTATAGTTATGTGCAATAATACATAGATTGCTTGCAGTATGTGAAATTGAACCATAAAGTCTACAAGGACCAATTTTCATTAAATTATCTGAATAATAGGAAAAAACAGGGTATTTAATATTAAGATTTGGAATTTCTATAGTTCCTATAATTAAAGAATTTGAACTAGATTGAAAGTTAGAATTTAAATAAATATTATTTATATTAATTTTTTGTGATAAGTAAATTGAAAAATTATTATTGTTTTTTTGCTTTATGACAGATGAGATAAAATATATACTAAAACTTATAAAAATAGATAATGTCAGTAGAAAAAAAGTATATATAAAAATTAAATTCTTTTTAATTTTTTTATTACAAAAAAGTATTTGATTCATAATAATATTTATTTTACATATATTAATAATAAATATTCACAAATGTATTGATTTTTTTAATTAAATAATATATAATAATTAAGCAAATATAAAATACATTAAGAGTGGGAAAAATCCCACTCTTAAGTTTTGAAAGGAAGAAATTAAATTGGCTAAAATTGAAAATATAGTAGAAAATTTAATTCATGAAAAAATATTAGAGCTAGGTTACGAATTGTATGATGTTGAGTATGTAAAAGAAGGTAAGGATTATTTTTTAAGAGTTTATATTGATAACTCATCAGGCATTACATTGGATGACTGTGAGCTGGTTAGTAATAATATAACGGATATTTTGGATGCTGAAGATTATATAAAAGATCAATATTTTTTAGAGGTATCTTCTCCTGGAATAGAGAGAATTTTAAAAAAGGATAAACATTTAGAAAGTAACATAGGTAATCAAGTTCAAATAAAATTATTTAACAGTATGAATGGAAGCAAAACTTATATAGGAATATTAAAGCAATTCAATAGTGAAATAATTTTAATTTCAACACAAGAAAATGAAGATGAAAAAATTGAGCGTAAAAATATTGCTCAAATAAAAACAATATATAATTGGTAATAAAAGAAAGGATGATTAGAATGAAATCAATAGAAACTAAGGAACTAATTAATGCAATTGAAGAATTAGAAAAAGAAAGAGGAATAAACAAAGAATATTTATTAGAATCAATAGAAACAGCACTTGTTACAGCATATAAAAGAAATTTTGATTCTGCAGAAAATGTAAAGGTTATTATGGATAAGGAGACAGGTGATATAAAAGTATTTTCTGTAAAAGAAGTTGTTGAGGATATAGAAGATGA
The DNA here is from genome assembly GCA_002314935.1 of Clostridiales bacterium UBA1742. Lineage (GTDB taxonomy): Bacteria > Bacillota > Clostridia > TANB77 > CAG-508 > CAG-452. The sequence continues at coordinate 4,529 of DCHW01000022.1, forward strand.
TTTAACTCAAATAAATTTAGAGGATGCTAAAAAAATAGATGAAAAAATTGAAATTGGTGGAGAAATAGAAACAGAAATTATTCCAAGAAATTTTGGTAGAATAGCTGCACAAACTGCGAAACAAGTTATTGTTCAAAAAATAAGAGAAGCAGAAAGAAACATGGTTTTTACTGAATATAATGATAGAAAAGGTGAAATTGTTTCAGGAATTATACAAAAAGCTGATGGTGGAACAGTAGTTTTAGATTTGGGTAGACTTGAAGGAATAATGCCATTAAAAGATCAAATTCCTACAGAGACTTATAAAGTAAATGATAAAATAAAGGCGTATGTTGCTAATGTTGAAAGAGGATTAAAAGGTACACCTCAGGTATTGGTTTCAAGAAGTCATCCGGATTTTGTAAGAAAATTATTTGAATTTGAAATTCCAGAAATATATGAAGGATTAATTGAAATAAAAAGTATTGCACGTGATGCAGGATTTAGAAGTAAAGTTGCTGTTTATTCAACAAATGAAAATATTGATCCAGTTGGATCATGTGTAGGACAAAAAGGAATAAGAATTCAAAATATTATAAATGAATTAAAAGGTGAAAAAATTGATGTTATAGAATGGAATGAAGATCCTTCGATCTTTATTTCTGCAGCATTACTTCCAGCACAAGTAATGGCAGTTGATATTAAGGATGAAGAAAAATTTGCTCAAGTAATTGTTCCAGATGATCAATTATCTTTAGCAATTGGAAAATCAGGTCAAAATGCAAGATTAGCTGCAAAATTAACAAACTGGAAAATTGATATAAAGAGTGAATCACAATTTAGAGAATTGCTAGAATATCAAGAAGAAAACAATACAGAAGAAGTAAATGCGGAGGAAGAAGAATAATATGAAAAAAATTGTACAAAGAATGTGCATGGGATGCAACAATAAAAAAGATAAAAGAGAACTAATAAGGGTTGTAATGGATAAAACAGGAAAGATTTCTATAGATTTAACTGGAAAATTACAAGGTAGAGGTGCATATATTTGTAACAATATAGAATGTTTTGATAAAATTGTAAAATCAAAAAGATTAAACAAGATGTTTGAAAAAGATATAGATGATGAAATATATAACGAATTAAGGGGTGTAATTATTGATAAAGACGTTTAGCAAATTAAAATTATTAAATTATGGGGGTGACTTTATTGGGTAAAATGAAAGTGCATGAATTAGCAAAAAAATTAGGATTAAATAGTAAAGAGGTTATTGAAAAAGCTATGGAACTTGGAATTGAAGCAAAAAACCATTTGAGTAATTTAGAAGAAGAAGATGTTAAGAAATTAGAATCAAAATTAAAAGTTAATAAAAAAGAAACTACCGATAGAGCCACACAAGCAGGACCAGTTATTATAAGAAGACAAGTAATTATGTCTGAAAATGAAGCAATTAAACCTGAAAAGGAAAAAGTTAAAAAAGAAAATGCAAGACAAGTAGGCTTTATAGAACGAGAAAGAAAAAAAGATTATAATATTGTGTATAGAAATAAACAAACAAAACCTATGACTGTAAGTGAATTATTTGGAAAAAAAGAAAATCCTGTTGAAAAAAAGGATGATATAAAACCAGAAGTTATAAAGCCGGAAACAATTAAAGCTGAAGAAGTGAAACATGAAGAAATTAGAAATGATAATGTAAAAGCTATTGAAAATGAAATTACAAATTCTTCAACAATGGTTACAAATAAAACACCTCAAAGGCAACAATATGTAGGAGATAATAACCAAAGACCATATAATAACAATCAAAACAGACCTCAATTCAATAGAGATAATAATAGAAATTTTAATAGAGATAATAATCAAAATA
>DCHW01000038.1 GCA_002314935.1 Clostridiales bacterium UBA1742
ATTCATGTTCCATTGTTGCAAATTCATATAATTTATCTCCAATATTATATTCAAAAGTTCCTAAAGCACCAAAATATTCTCCAGTATTTTTAATTAAAATTTTATTATTACTAATTGCAAAATTACTTAACATATCAATATTTTCCTCCATTTTTAAAATAGTAAATAGCTATTTCAATTTTTAGTTTATCTATAGACTTGGATAAATCTATATACATTACTATTTTAGCATCTTATAATAATTTTAGCAAGATAGAGAACAGCAAATCAAAATACTGATTATCTATTAAATGCACATTGAAAATTGAATAGCAAGCTGTAAGACAGATAATGAAACTTCCGTCTGGCTAACGTGATGTAAAGGGGCGGTTCTGCAGGGCAGGAATGAGGGCAAATCTCATATGGGTATGAAGATACTACTTATAGCTATAAGAAAAGTTGCTTCGCAATATGTACAGGTTGCGTTGCAACCGCACAAATTAAGGTAACTTAACCTTGTTACTTCAGAAAAATCAAATGATTTTTCTTTCGTAATAAAAAACAAAAGAAAGAGGGTAAGAAAAATGAGTTTAAATGATAAATTCAGAAATTATTATAGTTTAAGAAAATAACAATAGGTAAAATAATATAACTGAATTGTATTTATTGCCTATTGAGAATAAGGTAGGTGATAAGATATGAAGAATGAATATAAAGTAACAGAGGTATTTGATGAAAAATCAAAAACAATTGAAGAAAAATTACAAGAACTATTTATAACATTTTTAATAGAAAAAATTAATAAATAGTTGAATCATATTTTAAATAATAGTATAATTCAGTTATAAATTGGATAGGAGGAAACCTATTGTTATTAGAAATGGAGGTTTTATGATAACAATAGCAAATCCTGAAAAATATAGAGCAGGATTATATGAAAGATTATCCAATGAAAATATAGAAGCTGGAAATGGCGAAGTTATAGAAACAAGAGAAGATGAACAAGAAAGTGGAAGTATAAGTACACAAAAATTATTCTTAAGGAATTTTTGCAAAGAGAATGGTATATATGTATATGATGATTATACAGATGATGGATTTTCTGGAGCAAGCTTCGACAGACCAGACTTTAACAGGATGATACAAGACATAGAAAATAAGAAAATTAATTTAATAATTGTAAAAGACTTATCAAGATTTGGGAGATTATCAAGCAAAATATCATACTATTTGGAAGAATATTTTGCAGAGAAAGGTGTAAGATTTATTGCAGTAACTGACAATATAGATACTGGAAGTATAGAAACATCAGAAGATATAGTACAATTTAAGGCATTTTTCAATGAATGGTTTTTAAGAGATACATCTCGAAAAGTTAGAAACGGAAAGAAAACAAGAGCCAAAGAAGGAAAAGTAATGGTAACATATCCTACTTATCGGTTATAAAAAAGATCCATTAGATAAAAATCATTATGTAGAAGACCCAGATACTGCTCCAATCGTAAAAAGAATATTTATGTTGGCAAGAAATGGGAATACACCAACACAAATAGGTAAAATCTTAACCCAAGAAAGAATTATAGTACCATCAGAAATATGTGGTAATGCACATATAAGAAAAGATGGAATAAAAAGAGGTTGGAATAGAAATACAGTAAAAAAGATATTACAAAATGTAACTTATTTAGGTTGGGTATCAAATGGAAATTCTAAAAAGATTAATTATAAGAGCAAGAAAACAATGATAATGCCAAAAGAAGACAGAATAATAGTAAAGGATATGCATACACCATTAGTTGATGAAGAAACATTTAATATAGTACAAGATATGATAAAAAGTAGAACATCAACAAGAGTAAAAAGTTATGATTGGCTATTAAAAGGCTTGATATGTTGTAAAGAATGTGGAAAGAAATTAAGTTTAGTACCACAAAAACACCCAAACAAAACAACATTTTATTTAAGATGTAACACTTATGCAAGTAATACTGGATTACACTTATGTTCACCTCATAGTAATAATTTGGAGAAAGTAACGAATTTTGTATTGGAGCAAATAAAAAATAGGTGTATAGAATTTTTAGATGAAAATAAATACACTCAAATAGCAGAAACATCTAAAAATAAAATAATGAATGATAAGTACAATGTAAAAAATGAAATTCTTATTATAGAAAACAATGTAAAAGAAACAAATAAAATAATAGACAAACTATATGAGGATAAGTATAAAGGTTTATTTCAAGATGAAGATTTTACAAGAATGTATACTAAACAAATAGAAATAAGAAATGAATTAACAGAAAGAATAAAATATTTAAAAGAAATAGAACAAAAAGAAGATTCAACAGTTGATATAAATAAACTTGTAAAAGATTTTGTAAATATGAATGAAATAACAAGAACAATGCTTGTATCATTAGTAGATAAGATAGAAATATCAGAAAGTAAAGAAATAACAATATATTATAAATTCAATATTTTAAATATGAGAAAATTAGAAAATAAAATAGAAAAGGTAAGCTAAATAAAAAATAGTCATAACGGAACATTAGGACAATAATAGTAATGTTAATATTGGTAGCAGTAACAGTAAATATAGCAATGAATGGAGGCATATTTGAAAATGCCAGAAAAGCAGCCTTTCAAACAGATG
>DCHW01000021.1 GCA_002314935.1 Clostridiales bacterium UBA1742
ATATCTATTTTAAACCTATATTTTTACAATTTTTTATAAATTGTTTTTTTTACTTCTTCTTCAGTGTCTAATTTCTTTAGTATAATACTAGATTCATTTATTAATAAAAAACTTTTTCCTATACTATTTCTTGGTTTTGATATTGAACCAGGATTTGCTATTATTTTTTCATTAATATTTTCAAGCATTCCACAATGAGTATGACCTGATATAAAAATTTTTGCTTCTGTTCCAAAAACATAATTAGAACTATACGCATGTCCATGTGTTATTATTGTTTTTACTCCATTAATGTCTATTTCTCTTAAAATTTCTAAGCCAAAATTAAATAAATAATTTAATTCTTCACTATCACAATTTCCTTTAACAGCAATTATTCTACCAGGCAATTTATTCAATACTTCTGCAATTTCATAATCAGATGAAGAATGAAAATATCCTCCATAATCTCCTAAAATTATTAATCCATCTATTTTTTCTCTATTATATATTTCTATAATTTTATTTAAATCATCTATACTTCCATGGATATCTGAAATTACTATATATTTCATTTTTTCTTCCTTTCTAATTTAATAAAATCAAGCAATAAAGCTTGATTTTATTAAATTATTTTATTTCAACATTATTACTCCATAATTGATGTTTATTACAATATGCATAAACTGTACCTTTATCCACATAATCAAATATGGCTTCTGCTTTTTCATTTGGAAGTAAAATTTTTTTCTCAATTTTATTTTCAGTTACAATAGCTATCCATTCAATATAATGTTCTTCTTCCATTACATGATTTACACTAACAATAATTTTATTATCCTTTATTTCAAATTGTGGTACATGTTTTTCTACAGCAGCTTCAACACTATTTGCCTTTAAACTTTTCATTTCTTCTCCACAACATTTAACTCCACAATTTTCGCAATTACAATCATGTAATACTTCTACTAAAGCACCACATTTTAAACATTTTTTTATTACTAATTCTCTCATTTTCTATCTCCTTATATTTATAATAATATAGTATCTGCCAAATCATTTAATTCTTCAACATTTTTATCATTTAATGTTGATCTAATTGTTATGACTGGATCAATAATCTCAATATTTTTCATTGTTTCTAATTTTTCTTTAATGCATTTTGCAGCATTTGGTGCCCATGTTCCATTTTCTATTATAGCAATTTTTCTGTTTTGATAATTTCGTTCCTTTAAATTATTTAAAAATTGTTCCATTGGTGTAAAAATTTCCATATTATATGTTGATGATGCCAACACCATTTTGGGATATCTAAAAGCATCCTCTACACATTCAGCCCAATCTTCTCTTGCCAAATCTGATAAAACTACTTTTTTTGCACCTTTTTTCTCTAGTATTTCTTTTAATTTCTGAGCTGCATTCATTGTATTACCATGTATTGAACTACATGCAATAAAAACTCCTTCACTTTCTGCCCTATATGAACTCCATATATCATATTTTTCAATATAATGTAATAAATTATCCCTTAATATTGGTCCATGTAATGGACATATCATTTTAATATTTAAATTTGATACTTTTTTCAATACTGATTGTACTTGAACACCATATTTACCTACAATATTAAAATAATATCTTCTTGCCTCACAATCCCAATCTTCATCCGTATCTAATGAACCAAATTTTCCAAATCCATCTGCAGAAAATAAAATTCCTTCTTTTTCTTCGTATTCCATCATTACTTCAGGCCAATGAACCATTGGTGCCATTATGAATTTTAATGTATGCATACCAAGTTCAAGTATATCTCCATCCTTAACTTCAATTTTTCTATTATCTAAATCGGGAATTTCTCTAAAAAATTGTGGTAAAAAAGCAAAAGTTTTATTATTACCTACAATTTTCATATCTGGATATTTTTTCATAATATTTTCAATATTAGAAGCATGATCGGGTTCTAAATGTGAAACTATTAAATAATCAGGATTTCTTCCTTCTAATGCGTTTTCTAAATTTGTTAGCCATTCTTTGGTTTTTCTTTTATCAATAGTATCCATAATTGCAATTTTATTGTCTTTTATAATATATGAATTGTATGATACTCCGTTTGGAACAATATATTGACTTTCAAATAAATCAATATCTTTATCATCAGCTCCTATATATATAATACTATTTGTAATTTTTTTATCATTCATTTTCTATCTCCTTTTTCTGTTTTATTTATAATTTATATCATATTTTTTAATTATTTTAAATACAAATTTAATAATTAAAACTATATAAAATTACGTAGCTCTGATTTTTATATTTGATTTACTCAACATTAACTCCCTTTTTTAGTTCTTTTGAACATCTAATAGCCATTTCTATAATGATTAATATATAAATTAATATAGATAAAACAGTTAATAAATTTATAGTATTATTATCCATTAATGCTGTAGAAGTAAATATACTCATTACGTTACTATTAAATAAACCAACAAAAAATAAAAATAAAATTACAAATGTCTGGCTTAATACATATCCAATAAATCCAAATAAAAATGAATATGCTGTTTTTCCATTGTTTCTTTTATTACCAATTATTAATCCTAAAAAACCACTTTGCAATATATTAAATACTTCTAAAAAGCATAGTAGAATAATTGAAGTCACAATGAAACTTGTATTAAGATTAAGTCCAACAGATATTGAATTTATTGTATCTTTTATAAGTATCCATCTATCCTTAGTGTAATATGCAATAAACAAACTTACTACGCCTACTATAAAACCAACAATCATAAATATAAGTGATTGTAAAAATCTTGACCCATAAATCTCAACTTTTGTAACTGGAAGAGTATGTGTTAAATAAGATTCATCTTTATAAATTGAATCCTTAAATCTTATCCAACTTCTAATAATAGTGTTAAATATAATACTTGCTACCATAGAAAACATACATCCACAAGTAATTTGTCCTATTATATTTATAATAACTGTTTGCTCTAAAGAAAAAAATACTCTAGTAGCAATTGCAAAAAATATAGCTAATATATAAAATATACTCATATTCTTCAACATATATTTTAAATCATATTTTAATAATTTACCTAACATTTAAATTTCCTCCTAAATATTTCATCTATAGAACCATTCTCTTTAGTTCTAAGTTCATCAGAATCACTGTGTAAAATAATTTTTCCTTTGTCTATAAATATAACTTCATCCAATATTTTTTCAATATCAGCAATTAAGTGTGTTGAAATTATCACACTGGCATTTTCGTTAAAGTTATTTAATATTGTATCTAATATATAATCTCTAGTTGCAGGATCCACTCCGCCTAAAGGTTCATCTAAAATATATAAATCTGCATTTCTAGACATAACAAGCACAAGTTGAACTTTTTCTTGCATACCTTTACTCATTTTAGATAAATTTTCGTTTATATCCAAATTTAAATCTTTTAAAAGTTTTTTAGCTTTTTCAGAATTAAAATTATCATAAAAATCTTCAAAATAATTAATTACTTCTGATACCTTCATTTGTTTATTTAAATATGTTCTTTCTGGTAAATAAGCAATTACTTTTTTTGATTCCACACCAATTGTTTTTCCTTCAACAAATATTTCTCCACTTGTTGGAGTAAGCAAATCATTAATTAGTTTTATTAAAGTTGTTTTTCCAACACCATTTTTTCCAAGTAAACCAACAATTTTACCATTGGATATTTTTAAATTAATATCTTTTAGAACTTCTTTATTTCCATAAGATTTATTAAGATTTTTTATTTCTAATAATTCCATATTATTTATCCATCCTTTCTAAATATTTTATTGAATCAGCTTTACCCAATCCTATTTTTTTCATACCATTAAAATAACTTTTAGCAAGAGTCAAAGCATACTCATCTTTTAATTTTTCAATAACTTTTTCATCTGTTGTTACAAATTTTCCATTTGTTCTTTCTGTGTAAATTAACCCTATATCTTCTAGTTCTGAAAGTGCTTTTTGCATAGTATTTGGATTTACTTTAAAATTAATAGCAAAATCTCTAACAGATGGTAATTTTTCACCACATTTAAAAGCTCCTGACATTATATATATTTTTATGTATTCTAATAATTGAATATATATAGGAATATTATTATCAAATGTAATATCCATTTTTGTTACCTCCACTGTATTATTTAATTAATACAGCGGTATTATATGCTATTATTTTTTTTATGTCAAGAAAAAAGACAGATTTTTTAATCTGCCTTTTTAAAACATCTTTGTTTTAATTTTTATTATTGTATTATATTTATTAAAATACATTAGACACAAAATATAATCCCATTTCTTTTACAATTACTATTCCAACAATTAATAAAACAAATGGAATAATACAAGCTATAATTTTGTTTTTTTTCTTTTCTTGAATGCAATTTGATATTAAAAATATTGTAGAAAAGCAAAAAACAGCAGACAACAAGTGATATGGATATTCTGTTATTACATTAATTACATAACAAAATCCTAAAATTGATAAAATAGTATTTCCTAATCCTAAAATTATACTACCTAAAACATTTTGCTTTTTGCAATAATATGCTATCACACCACCAGGTAACGTTAAAAACGTTACTGGCAACCATATTGACTTATAATAATATAATCCCATTTCAAATGATAAATTACCAAATAAAATTTCAACAATATATATAATTGGTTGACTTATAAGAAAAAACACAAAACATTTAATCATTGCATCTATTCCATTTTTACAATTTACTACAATTATAACAGCAAATAAAACCCACATTTCATAAGATATTCCAATGTCCTGAAAAGAAGTTTTATTTAAAAATGGTAAAAGCATTACTATTCCTGTATATATCCCTATAATTATTGCAAATATAATTACTTTCTTCCAAGTCATATTAATATTATTAATTTTTTCTTTTATCTTTTCCATTTTTACTCCTTACTATTTAATATAATTTATTATAAATTTAGTTTCATTATTATTAGACTCTACACTAATTTTTCCATTATCTTTTTCAATTAATGCTTTAGATAGTGATAAACCAATACCTATGCTATCAGGCAAACTATTTTTTCCTTTATAGAATCTTTCAAAAATATAAGGTAAATCTTTTTTATCTATTTCTGTTCCATTATTTACTACTATAATACTTGAATAAATTTTATTATCCTCAACAATTATTTTTACTATAGAATTTTCAAAAGAATGTTCTATGCTATTTTTTAAAATATTGCTTATTGCTTCAACTTGCCATTTAAAATCGCAACTTATTATTGCATTATCTTTAAAATCAGTTTTTATTTGAACATTTTTCAAATCACTCAACATAACTACATTTTTTATTGCTTCTTTTATAAGATATTCGATTTTAATTTGTTTTCTATTAAAATCAATTGTATTTGTATCCAATTTAGATAATTTTAAAATAGACTGTACTAGAAAATTTATATTATTAAGTTCTCTTTTAATGTCTTTTAAAAAATCTTCTCTTATTTGTTTATCCATATTTGGATCATCTGTTAAATCCTCTAATATTATATTTATAGATGTAAGTGGTGTTTTTAATTGATGTGATATATCAGATAAAGATTTTTTTAATTCAATTTTTTCTTTAGTAGAAATTTCTGCCAATTCCTTTAGATTAATTGTTGTTTTATATATTTCATTTTTTAAAATAGAAAGTTCATCTTCACTCATATCATCTAATTCTAATTTGTAATTTTTTTTATTAATTTGTTCAATATATTTAGTTATTTTATTTATTTCATTATCTTTTTTCTTATTAAATTTTAAAAAACAATATAATATAAGTATAATCGTCAAAATATAAAATAACATATTTAAAACTATAAATTTTAAATATAATGTTTGATTATTTTTTATTAATATCGCATTTTCTAAATCAATACTATATTTTTCTAATAATTTGTTTTCACTATCCTCATTATTCAAAATTTCAAATATTTCTTTTTCAGTCACACTTGGATACTTTTTTTCTATTATATTAATTAATGAAGATATTTTATAATTGTAGTTTTTATTATACATATGATATTCATATATGTTAATTGTTAAAAAAATAGATATAAAAAAAAATAAAATACAGGTAATCATAATTAATAATTTTTTTAACTTAACTTTATTCTTCATCTATTCTATACCCTAAGCCTTTCACTGTTATAATTATATCTGTGTCTAACTTTTCTCTTATTCTATTAAAATATACTGTAACAGTATGATCATCTACATCATTTCCAGTATTCTCCCAAATTGTTTCAAGTATTGTATTTCTACTTACCACTTTACCAATATTAAAAAATAATAAACTTAATAATTTTATTTCAAGTGAAGTTAAATCTATTTTATTATTATTTTTATAAACAATCATCTTGTCTATATCAAATTTAATATCTTTAACTTGTATTAAATTTTGCTTTTTATTTCTTAATAGTATTTTATTTATTCTTGCAAGTAATTCTTTTGTACTAAATGGTTTTGTTATATAATCCTCAGCACCATTTTCTAAACATTTTACAATTATATTTTCATCATCTTCTGCTGTTAAAAATATGGTAGGAATATGTTTCATTTTAATACAGTTTTCATAAAGATTAATACTATTTCCATCCGGAAGAGTTATATCTAGTATAATAATATCAATATTATTATCATTATTTAAATATTCTTTAGCATCTTTTATATTAGTTTTATAAATTAAATTATAGCTGTTTTTTAAAAAAGCATAACTTAATCCTTTAATTATAGTTTGATTGTCTTCTACTAATAAAACGTTCATTTTATTACTCCTTTTTCATATTGTAACATAAAAAGAGGCAAAAAGCCCCTTTTTGATTAAATATTTTCATTTCTAATAGTTTCTATGGTATTTTGTTTGTTAATCTTACCCATTGAATATTTCATTAAAATTATAATAAGTAAATATACAACTACTATAGAAATAAATATTGCAAGTATTGGCATTTTAAATGCAAATCCACTTGTTTGTTCTAAGAAATAATACATTACATATGAAAGTCCAAGTCCTGTTCCAATTCCCCATATTAATGATTTAAATCCTATAAATATACTTTCTAACCTTATCATACGATTAAACTCTTTGCTTGTCATTCCAACCGACTTAAGCATAGCAAATTCTGGTTTGCGAAGATTCATATTCGTAGTAATTGTATTAAATATATTAGTTATTCCAATAAGAGAGATCACTATAATAAATCCATATAAAAATATTGCTACTAATGTAAATAAATTATTCATAAGTTTGGCGTTTTCATCTATATTATTCAAAGAATAATCTTCTCCATTTAATATTTCATCTATTTGGTCTTGTAACTTATCAGGATTACTTGAAGAATATAAAATATAAAATTCCTGGTCTTCTATTAATTCATTATATAATTTATCAGATACAACTATAAATGTTGTATTAGTAGCACTTGATAATCCATATGGTAATTTTTCAGAAGTAACATATCCAATTTTAATATTTTTATTTACTATTTCACCATTTGTAATATCTAAAGACTTAGTTTCAGAATCATATTCTTTTTCTTCTTTCATAAAATTAACATTAATTTCATCATTTTCTTTATAATTATATTTTATAGCATATTTTTTATCAGTCTTTTTAGTTTCTTCATTAAATATTTCAAATTTTTCATAGCCAGCAAATAAAATAGCTTTATCTTGATATTCATCATAATTTAAATTTAAAGAATCTAAATATTTTCTATATTGATAATCCCCTAAAGAAATAATTTCAATATAACTTTCATTTTCATCATACGTTATATCGTTTTGATTTTCTAAATCGGTATAAGCTTTATTTCTTTTAGGATTTTGAATCAATATATCGTCGTATCTAAAAACAGCATAATCATCAATATTATCCAAGTTTAACGTACTTAATGCTTTATTTTTTGCATTTTCATCATAAATGGTTAAACTAATATTATAATCATATGTTGATATTTCATTAGATACTCCTCTAAAAGCTCCTTCCATAAAATATGATAATGCAATAAATATTGCAACAGATACAATTATAGAAATAATTGTAGTTCTATATTTTTTTCTGTTTCTTTTATAATTTTTGTAAGAAATTTCTCCACCTACTCCAAATAACTTTTTAATAAGTTTTGGACATTTAATGTTTTTTGTTTTAATTTTTATATCTGCACTGTTTCTAATTGAAGTTATTGGGCTTACCTTAGAAGCTTTTTTAGCACTTTTAAAAGCTGATAAATAAATTGTAATCATTCCTAAAATAATAGATATAATAACAGCTAAATAAGATATTTTTAAATAAAGTTTTAATCCTGTACTAAAAGCACCATTTAATAATAGATTACTTATAACAATAAGAAAATAAGATGCAAACAATCCAAGTATTACACCACAAGGAATACCTATTAATCCTAACATAGTTCCTTCAAAAAAAACATTTTTCTTTATTTGTTTTTTTGTTGCACCAACACTTCTAAGCATTCCATATTGTTTGATTTTTTCTGTAATAGATATATCAAAACTATTTTTTATACAAAATACAGAAGTAACAATAATTATACCTATAACAATTATTACAACAATTCCAAGACCTCCAGTTGTATTATTATCAAACAATGGATTACCTTCAAGTGTTATTAAATAACTATTTATATTATAAATATATTTTGATTTTGATAAATCATCTTCTTCTGCATCATTATAATCACCTGTCATTACTTTTATAAAAGCATTTTCATTTACTTCTAAAATGTTAGCAGTTATCTTTAAATAATTTTTTGATCCATATTTATTAAGTCTAACATATGCATCAGCTGTATTACCTATATTATTATCATCTATATAAGTAATAACTGTATACCCCGGAGCATCATATTGTTCAATGTTAGAAGCTGGTCTTTCAATTATACCAACAATAGTATATGTTTTTTCTATAGTATCAACAATCTCTTCATTATTTTCTTCATTATAAGGATTTTGCTGGGTTAATTCTACGCCATTACTTACTCTTTTACCAACATCTAGTGTAATAGTATCTCCAACATGATATTCAATTCTTGCATTTGTTTTTAAATGGCTAGGTATAATAATTTCATTATTATTTTCTGGAAGTCTCCCATCTATTAACTTAATTGATAAATTATCTAAAGCACCTTTGGTAAATGCCTTTATATAAGCATATTGTTTATCTTTGTTTTTACTATTATCTAATTTAGCATAACCAACATTAGTTGTTAAATATATATTTTCAACTCCCTGATTATTTTCAATTTTATATAAATCATCACAATTTACATCATAAAATGCTACATGAAAATAACCTCTTTGCTTTGTTTCAAATCTAATTAACGATTCTATAGCACTTGAATACATTGTTGCAACAGCAGTAATCAAAGCAACAGAAAGCATTATTCCAATAATAGTAACAATAGTTCTTTTCTTATTTAATTTTAAATTTTTTATAGTTAATTTGTTAAGTAAGTTCATCTTTATACCTCCTTAACAATTTTGCCGTCTTCGATCTTTATAATCCTATCCGCAATCTTTGCAATTTCCATATTATGTGTAATCATAATAATTGTTTGTTTAAATTCTTTATTAGATTTTTTTAAAAGTGCTACTATTTCATCACTTGATTTACTATCCAAATTTCCTGTTGGTTCATCTGCAAGTATTATTGTTGGATTTGTAATTAATGCTCTACCTATACTTGTCCTTTGTTGTTGACCTCCAGATAATTCATTTGGAAGATGTGTTCTTCTTTTTTCTAATCCTAATATTTTCAGCATTTCATTTACTCTTTTTTTGTCTATCTCTCTATTGTCTAAAGATAATGGAAGTACAATATTTTCTTCAACATTTAATATTGGTATTAAATTATAAAATTGATAAATCAAACCAACCTGTCTTCTTCTAAAAATAGCAAGTTTATCATCATTAAATTCAAAAATATCTTTTCCATCTATAAACACTTTACCACTTGTTGGTCTATCAACACCTCCAAGCAAATGAAGAAGTGTACTTTTTCCTGACCCTGAAGCTCCTACAATAGCAACAAATTCTCCTTTTTCTACAGAAAAAGAAACATTGTCAAGAGCTATAACTTTAGCTGAATCTTTACCATAAATTTTAGTTAAATTTTGAACTTTTAAAATTTCCATATTTTTAACCCCTTTCTCATTTTACATAGCAATTATAAATCAAGTAAAGTTACAACTAAGTTACATTTTAAAAAAAGATAGTATTTTTTACTATCTTTTCATTTCTTTACACTTCAAGTAAGCTTTTTTCAAAATCTTTAACATAATATTTAATATTTTTTGTGCCTTTTGTTATAATTGTATGTCCTTCTTCTTCAAGCAATCTTTTTTGCATTTCTATACCTTCTGGATATTTTCCATTTAGTTCTCCATTAGATTTTAAAGTTCTCCAATATGGTGTAATATCTTTATTTCTTTGATAACTTGCCCATGCACAAATATTTACAAATATTCCACATGTTAATGGGCAAGTTATATCTGTTTTATATTTTTTGGCCATGGCTTTTCTTAAAATGTCATTTGTAATTAATTTACCCTTTGGAACTTTTTTCATCATTTCGTTATAATCAATAGGAGGTGCAATGACCATTGTTTTCCCTCCCCATTTTTTTGCTGCCTCTTCATCAAGTTCAACAATCTTAGGCATATTTTTACTATCATTCATTTTAGCATTAAAATCTTTTTTATCTTCGTTAGCCATAACAATTACTCCCTTTTTCTATTTTATAATTTCTATTGGAACTTGTAATTCCGTTAAATAATCTTCTTCGCTTTCTTTATTCCAACATCCATCAATATAACTTTCTCTAATTTCTCCTGCTATTTCATATCCATTATTTTCAACATATTTTAAAATTTTATTATATGACTCTCCTAATTTAGAATAACTTCCTTTATGATAAATACAAACAGCTTTAATTGAATTTGATTTTGTGAATTTTATATTTTCACTTTCTTTTCCCATTTCTTGAACCGCTTCGACATATCTTATCTTAACATTTTCTTCTTTATATCCATGATCTAAGTAATTTACATAGCAATATCCAGGTTCTATACATTTTAAATTTGGATTTACATTTGTTACTTCTTTTCCAGTTTCTAATACGAACTCAGATATTGCTTCATAATTTTTAATTATTCCCTCTCTATAATATACAACATAAGATGGAATTTCTTTAACTAAAATTTCATTTTCCATTTTCTTTTCCTCCAACAAATAATTAATTTGAGAAAGCTGATAATTGTATAAATTAATATTTTTTTCTAATTCATTTTTTTTGCACTTAAGAACATCATAAAAATTTTTATTCTCTTTAATAATTTTTTTAATATCGTTAATTGACAAACCTATTTGTTTTAAAGCAATAATTTTTGAAATTTCTACTAATTGACTACTATCATAATATCTATAACTATTATTTTCATCAATGTATGCTGGTTTTAACAGTCCTTCTTTTTCATAATATCTTAAAGCTTTTATCGTTACTTTACACATCTTTGAAAATACACCAATTTTATACATTTTTTTCTTCCTCCGTCATTATTTATACACTATACTCCAAGAGGAGAGTCAAGCTATTTTTTAAAATTTTATTTTTTTAAATAAGCCATCATTATTGCAATATGCATATATAATACCTCTGCCTCTTTTTAAAACTCTTGCTTCTGCATTTTGCTCTGGATATAATTTTATAATTTGGCATCTATCACTTGTAACATAAGCAATAAATGAAATGTAATGTTTTTTACTCATATCATGATTAATTGAAATATAATATTCATTTTCTACTAATTCACAATTAATTATGTGATATTCATCTTCCATTTCTGCCTCTAAAGCAGGTAAATTTATTCCACAACAAGAATTTACATTTTCTCCAATTGAATAAATTATATTTCCACAAATTGGGCATACATAAAATTTAGATTTTTGCATATTCCCAGATTTATTTTGATTTGTTATACATTCTCCATTCATAAGTTCTATTACAGAAACCTTTAATGCACTTGCTAAATTTTCTATTAAGGCAATATCAGGTAAACCCTTTCCGGTTTCCCATTTACTTACTGTTTTATCACTTACGCCAATAATATTAGCTAATTCTAATTGTGTTAATTTTTGTTTTTCTCTTAATTCTTTTATAATTTTTCCAGTTACATAATTATTCATTCTTTCATCCTCCTAAATAAAATTATAAATAAATTAATCAAATTTACAACCTACTTATCGTAGAGTTTACTTAATCTTTTTTCCATCTTTTTAGTGTTGGAAATAACTTTTCGCAAAAATCTTTCATTTCTTCATTTGTCATTCCAGCTTGCTCTCCATATTTTGAACACATGTTTATATATTCTTCCATATCAACTTTATCAATAAATTCTCCATTTTCGAAGCAATATTTGCAATAATCATTATTAATACTTCCATCTACATTTTTTCCTAATTGTTCTTCATTTTCAATTGGCATTCCACAACTTTGACATATTTTATTTTCCATATTAATTCCCCTTTCTTATAATTCATTAAATATCTTTGTTCCATTATTTTTTAACCAAGTTCTTAAAATATAACATAACACAGTAAAAATCAAAATACATCCACCTATTATGTATAATGAATTTACTAAATCTGATAAATACATTGCAGCATATATTAAAGCTAAATTAAATAGCCATCCACCAAACAAATTTATCATTACTGGAATACTTTGTTTTGTTAATGTTGCCGCATTAGTCCAGTTAAAATTTGGATTTTTTAAATTTAAAAACAATCCAAAATCAGCCATTAAATATGCAAATATATATACTCCTAAAAATATTAAAATCATTTTTAAATATTTAATATTTAATACTTTACATGCTACCAATATAAATGGAACTGCAGCAATAAAATTCATTTGCACAGACATTTTTTCTTTATTCTTTAGGATTCTCCATGCAGTTACTGGTAAAGCTTTTAATTGCCAAAAACTTTTTCCTTCCATTGAAATTGAAACAGCTAAAATACAATTTGTTGATATTATAAAGCAAACTGCAATTAATATAATTACAGGTAAAATTTCTAATAAATTTGGAATTGTAGCAGACATAGAAATAATTGTTTCATATACTACATTTTCTTTACTAATCATTAAAATTGCAATTGCAGGCATAACTAAAAGTCCAAATCCACCATTTAATACCCAAGTTGGTACTGAAACAAAACTTTTATATTCTCTAATTAATAATGCTTTATCAATAGTTCTTTTTTTGTAATTTAAAGTTTTATTTTTTACTTTTGGAGAATTATTTTTTACAAGTGATAAATTAATAAAAGTTTTAGTAAGTATAAAAAAACCAATGCCAGATATTGCAAGTGTTATAGCAAGCAATGATATCATAGACAAAATATTTCCATCAGATGCTTCTCCTATCCAATATATATAATGTAAGCATGATTTTATCCATATACTTATATGTTCTAGATTTTCACTTATTTTAGAAAAATAATCTGTAATTTTGTAATATACCAAATAATAAATTCCAATTATAAGTAAACTAAACAATAGCTTAATAAAATTACTACCATTAGTTTTTGATGAAATAACTGCAACAATAAATCCTAGCAAACAAGATAATAACGTTACAAACAACGCTATTATAAAGATTACTAAAATAGGAAATATAATATTTAAAATATTAAGTGGTACTAAAATATAATAAGCTATTATTGTAGGAATCCAAATTAAAGCACTATACATTAAACTTACAGTATAAACTCCAATTAATCGTGATAATAATATATTTTTTGTTTTAATTGGAAGCGATAGTATTAATTCATTATCTTTAGGTAAATATAAGCTAGCATAAGTATTAAATACACTTGCAAAAACGCCAAGAGCAATTGAGAGTATTGCCATAATTGAAAAATAAGCCCAATTAATTTCTTTATTTAGTATTCCTACTCCAAGTTTGCTTGCCATACCATAAAAAGTAATACCTAAACTTATAAACGCAAAAATTATTAAACTAGAAAAAGCAATAATTCCTTTTAAATTTCTTGTTTTTCCTGTTTTTCTGTCAACAAAATATGATTGAAACAATTCTAATATTTGTTTTTTTATTAGAGTTTTTAACATTTACTTTTCCTCACTTTCTACAAGTTCTAAGAAAACATCCTCTAAACTCTCATCACCTTTTACTTCTTTTATTGTTCCAGTCTTAATTAATTTTCCATTTTTAATAATTGCAATTTTATCACATAATTTTTCAGCAACTTCTAAAACATGAGTGGAAAAAAATATTGATCCTCCATTTTTACAATGTTCCTTCATCATTTCTTTTAAAATATGTGATGATTGAGGATCAAGCCCCACAAAGGGCTCATCCATTATTATTAATTTTGGATTATGAATCCAAGCTGATATTATAAGAAGTTTCTGTTTCATTCCATGTGAATATGATGATATAGTTTGATTTAAATTATTTGTTAATTCAAACAAACCTGCATATTTTTTTATTTGCTCTTCTCTTGTCTCTAATGGAACTTCAAAAATATCAGCAATAAAATTCAAATATTTCATTCCGGTCATATAATCATATAAATCAGGATTATCTGGAATATAAGCAATCTTTTTCTTACACGCAATAGTATTTTCTAGTACAGAATATCCATCAATAAAAATTTTACCCTCATCAAATTTTAAAATGCCAACTACACTTTTTATAGTTGTAGTTTTACCTGCTCCATTATGACCAATAAACCCATATATTTCTCCTGGCAAAATATGTAAAGATAAATTATCCACTGCTTTTTTCTCTCCATATTTTTTGGTTAAATTTTCAATTTTAAGCATATCCAAACTCCTTTTTATAAAATTAATTTACTTTCTTTTTAGTTCTTTTAAATATTCTTTTTGTTCATCTGAAATTCTATAACTTTCTCTATATCACATACTGCCCAATTATCAACATACGGTAAAAATTTATCTACTTCTCTTATACATTCTTCATAATTTTTCATTTCTGAAATTAACAATCCATGTAACATATTTTCATCATAGTAATCATGTGGTAATTTTTTTATAAATTCTTTACTTTCTTCCTGTTTTATATATTCTTTAGCTAATTTTCTTACCACAGGCACCCTAACTCCAATAAATTTATCTCTTGAAATTGTAGGTGTTAATTTAGCCTGAAATTCAGCATATTTTGTATCTTGCATTTCAAATAAAGTTGTTGTTATATTCATTTATAAATTCCTTTTTATTTTTACTTTATAAAAGTATATATCTACTATCAGTTATTAGTCAAGTATCATTTGTTTTGAGTTATAATAGTTATTCTCTCAAGTTTTCCAATTAAAAATAGCCTTAGAAAGGCTATTTTTTTGAAACTCAATTTGTTTTAAACTTCTTTGCAAATAATTTAGATATAGCATCAATTATCAAGAAAAATAAATATATTATTATCCACACTATTTCTAATAAAATAAACATTGCAGCTGCTAATAATGGAGCAATAAATATTTTACAAGAATATTGTAAAAACAGATACACCTCTTTACTATTGAGCCTATTTACTATTTTTTCACCATTTACTATTTTTACATTTACATTATAGCTTTCCCGTGATAATGATATATTATATCCACTATTTGTATTTTCAACAGAATATTTTATTTTACAATCTTTCAAATCTTTTATATAAAGCATTTTATCTTCAACAATAAAATTTGAATCAACAACTTGTTCTAATATCCTATAATTTTCATCTGAATAATAAGGTTTGCTATAAATCCCTGAATATTTACAAATTATAATAGATATTATAAGTAATATAATTACAATTATTCCCTTAAAAATTGGACTATCACCAATATCCATAATCTTTATTTTTACATCTGACAAAGTAGTTTTTTCTTGTTTCATAAAATTATCTCTCCTCATAATTTTTTTAGTTTATATTTATTATAAAACAAAATTATAAGAGAGTGTTAATTCCTCTCTATACAATTTTGCATTAAAAAGAATTAACATTCATTCAAATAAGAATAAACTTGTTTAGTATTTTATCATATTTTTATATTAATTACAATGTTTATAAAAAGAAATCCAATCGTTCGATTGGATTTCTTTTTGGCTCCCCGTGTTGGACTTGAACCAACGACCTATCGGTTAACAGCCGAGCGCTCTACCAACTGAGCTAACGGGGAATATATAAATCTGGCGATGACCTATGTTTCCAGCAGGGTAACCCGCAAGTATTTTCGGCACTGACAAGCTTAACTTCTGTGTTCGGAATGGGAACAGGTGGACCCTCGTCGTTATTGTCACCAGAAACTTATAAACAATTTTTTAGTACTTTTAAAAAGTACTCTATTAATATAATATATTTTTTTCTTTTTTGCAATACTTTATTCAAAAAAAATATATTTTTTAGCACACTGAAAAATATATAGAAAAGTAATAATGGTAAAATATTAAAACCGTTTTTTGCTTAACTTGTGGTTAAGCCCTCGATATATTAGTATTGGTCAGCT
>DCHW01000016.1:0-6096 GCA_002314935.1 Clostridiales bacterium UBA1742
ATAGACCTCAATTTAATAGAGATAACAATAAGAACTTTAATAGAGACAATAATCAAAGATCATATAACAATGGTAGATCTCAAGATAATAGAAATCAAGGATATGCAAGAAAATCTTTGGATGCACGTGGTATAGAAAAAAACATACAAAATATTATGGCTGCTGATATTGTTGAGAAAGAAACAAATAAAAATTATGAATATAGATCAATAGATAAACAAAAAAGTAATAGATATGATGATAATAAAAATAAAAAAGCTTCAAAATCAAGAAGAGGTGGTTTTGAAGAAATTAGCACTCATAAATTAAAGGATTTAAAACAAGAAAATAGATTATCAAATATGTTTACTGAAGGTTCAATGCTTGATTACTATGATTTAACAACGTCAAGAGGAAAAAAAGGCAAGAAAAAAATGCAACAAGGAGAAGAACGTGTAAAACAAAAAATATTTGAATTAACAGATATAACTATTCCAGAAACAATTTCTGTAAAAGATTTTAGTGCAGAATTAAAAAAGAATAGTGGGGAAATTATAAAGAAATTATTGGGCTATGGAATTTTAGCAACATTAAATAATGAAATTGATTTTGATACAGCATTTTTAATAGCAGGAGAATTTGGAGTAACTGCACACAAAAAAGAAGTTGTTACAGATGAAGATATATTATTTGATGATAGTGAAGATAAACAAGATGAATTAAAATCAAGACCACCAGTAATTGTAGTTATGGGACACGTAGATCATGGAAAAACATCTCTTTTAGATGCTGTTAGAGAAACAAATGTTATTGAAGGAGAAGCTGGTGGAATTACACAAGCAATAGGTGCATACCAGGTAGAAATAAATGGTAGAGAAATTACATTTTTGGATACACCAGGCCATGAAGCTTTTACTGCAATGCGTGCAAGAGGAGCACAAATCACAGATATTGCAATTTTAGTTGTAGCAGCAAATGATGGGGTAATGCCTCAAACTGTTGAAGCAATTAATCATGCAAAAGCTGCTGGAATTCCTATTATAGTTGCGATAAACAAAATAGATGTTGAAGGGGCAAATCCTGATAAAGTTAAACAAGATTTAATGGCTTATGATTTAGTTCCAGAAGAATGGGGCGGAGATACAATATTTGTTAATATTTCTGCAAAGAAAAGAATAAATATAGAAGGATTGCTAGAAATGGTTCTACTTGTAGCTGATATGAAAGAATTAAAGGCAAATCCAAAGAAACAAGCAAAAGGTGTTGTAATAGAAGCAAAACTTGATAAATCGAAAGGTGCAGTTGCAACTATGCTTGTACAACGTGGTACTTTAGATGTTGGAGATACAATACTTGTTGGATCAGTTATAGGAAGAATAAGAACTATGACAAATGATAAAGGACAAAATGTAAAAAAAGCGGGTCCTTCAACACCGGTAGAAATTACTGGATTAACAGCAGTTCCAGAAGCTGGAGAAACTTTCTATGAAGTAAAAGATGAAAAAACTGCAAAACATTTAATGGAAAGAAGAAAACGTCAACAAAGAGATAGAATGTTAAATGCAAGCTCAAAAGTTACTTTAGAAGATTTGTTTAGTCAAATCGAAAAAGAAAATTTAAAACAATTAAATTTAATTGTAAAAGCAGATGTTCAAGGATCTGTAGAAGCTATAAAACAGTCTTTAGAAAAATTATCTAACGAGGAAGTTAAAGTTAAAGTAATACATGCTCAAGTTGGTGCTGTAACTGAATCTGATGTTACATTAGCTGGAGTATCTAATGCAATAATAATTGCATTTAATGTTAGACCAGAACCTTTAGCTAAAGATAGGGCAGAAAAGGATAATGTAGAAATAAAAACATATTCTGTAATATATAATGCAATAGAAGATGTAGAGACTGCAATGAAGGGAATGCTTGATCCTGTATATAAAGAGGTAATAATTGGAAATGCAGAAGTTAGACAAACGTTTAAAATTTCTAGTGTTGGTACAATTGCAGGATGTTATGTAACAACTGGAAAAGTTGCAAGAAATGCAGGTGTAAGAGTTATTAGAGAAAATGTTGTTATACATGAAGGTAAATTGATTTCATTAAAAAGAATGAAAGATGATGCTAAAGAAGTAGCAAAAGGATTTGAATGTGGAATTCAATTAGAAGATTATAATGACATAAAAGAAGGGGACATTATTGAAGCATATATAATGGAACAAGTGAAACAATAATAATATGGGCTGGCTTTTGACCAGCCTATATGTATAAAAATAACAAATATAGGAGATAAAAGAATGCAAGAGCGAAAAAATAATAATCGACTTCGGTAGAGTTAATGAAGAATTAAAAAGAGAAATTGGTAATATAATTAACAATGAAGTGAAAAATTCAAATGTGACAGGTTTGATAAGTGTAACTAAAGTAAAAATTTCACCTGATTTAAAACATGCACGTGTATATGTTAGTATGATAAATTCGAGAAATATAAAAGATACTTTAGCTGGTTTAAAACGTGCATCTGGATTTATTAGAAGTAGAATTGCTGAAAGAATAAATTTAAGAGTAACTCCAGAATTAGTTTTTGAACTTGATGATTCAATGGAATATGGAGAAAAAATAGATAAAATATTAGAAAAAATAATGAAAGATATAAAACCGGAAGATAAAAATTAAATATAGGTATTACCTAAAAGGAGAGAATAATGATATTAGATGATATTTCTAAAGAAATAAAACAGGCTAATTCTATAGTAATATTAACACATGTTGAACCAGATGGAGATGCTATTGGAAGTAGCTTAGCAATGTATAATGGATTAAAAAAAATAGGAAAAGATGTTGATGTAATAATTCAATCTTTTTCTAAAGCTTTTGAATTTTTACCAGGAGCAGGTCAAATAAAAAACGAAAGTAATAAAATGTATGATTTAGCAATTGCATTAGATTGCGGTGATATAAAGAGATTAAGTGGCTTCAAAGAGTATTTTGAAAATACAAAATGCAAAATAGAAATTGACCATCATGAAATGAATTCTATGTTTGCAGATTATAATTTTGTTAATCCTACAGCACCAGCATGTTGTCAAATATTAATATATGTATTAAAAACCTTAGGAATTGAAATTGATAAAACAATAGGAACCTGTTTATTAACTGGTATAATTACTGATACTGGAGGATTTAAATATTCAGGTGTAACAGCAGAAACTTTTGAATTTGCAGCAGAACTTTTAAGCAAAGGTGTAAATGTGTCAGATATATATAAAAGAGTATTACAAACACAAACTAAAGCAAAATTCGAACTTTCTAAAAGAGCAATGAGTAGATTAGAGTTTTTTTCTAATGAAAAAATTGCTTTTACATATATAACTAAAAAAGATGAAGAAGAGGTGAAATCATCTAATGGAGATCATGAAGGAATAGTTGAAATCGGAAGAG
Organism: Clostridiales bacterium UBA1742; assembly: GCA_002314935.1. Classification (GTDB taxonomy): domain Bacteria; phylum Bacillota; class Clostridia; order TANB77; family CAG-508; genus CAG-452. The sequence goes on from DCHW01000016.1 coordinate 3,412, forward strand.
ATATTGAAAATGTTGAAATATCAATATTTTTAAGAGAGACAGATGATGGGTATAAAATTTCTTTAAGATCAAATGAATATGCAAATGTGTCTGATATTTGTTTAATGTTTAATGGTGGTGGACATATAAGAGCTGCTGGCGGATTTAGTTCATTGCCTTTTGAAGAAACAAAAAATAGAATTATTGAAGAATGTAAGAAACACTTAAAATAGAGGTAGTTATGGATGGTGTATTAGTTATAAACAAACCAAAAGATTATACTTCACATGATGTAGTAGCAATTATTAGAAAGACAATCAATCAAAAACAATGTGGTCATATTGGAACTTTGGATCCAAATGCAACTGGAGTTTTACCTATATTAATAGGAAAAGCTACTAAAATCTCAAAGTATTTAATGGAACATAATAAAACATATATTGCGACTTTAAAATTGGGTGAGCAAAAAGACACAGCAGATGCTTTAGGAATTACAATTAATAAAACTGAAATTCCTAACTTATTAGAAAAAGAAATAGTAAGTGCGTTGAAGAATTTTGAAGGAGAAATTATGCAGATTCCTCCTATTTATTCTGCAATAAAAATTAATGGAAAAAAGCTTTATGAATATGCAAGAAAAGGAGAAAAAATTGAAGTACCTCCTAGAAAAATTGATATTTCATATATAAAACTTATTAAATATGAAAAAAATGATGGTGAAATTATTTTTGAAGTAAAATGCTCAAAAGGTACATATATTAGAGCTTTATGTGAAGATGTTGCTAAAAAATTAGGTACATATCGGATATCTGAAAGACTTAATAAGAACGGAAGTTGATATGTTTAAAATAAATTCTGCTATTGATTTAAATGAATTGAATATTTATAATATAAAAGAAAAGATTATTTCAATAGAAGATCTTTTTAATAATTATAAAATGATTGAATTAAATGATAGAGATTTAAAATTGTTTTTAAATGGTGTAATGTTAACTAAGAAGTATGAAGATAATATTTATAGAATTTATAACAAGAATAATTTTATTGGATTAGGAGTAATTAAAAACGAATTATTAAAAAGAGATGTAATTCTTTAAATTAGGAGGATACAAAAGATGGGGATTATAAGTTATTTAATAACAATGTTTGTAGCAATGTTTTGGGTATTTAGAGTGGCGGTTGCATATACGTACTCAATGGGAATTAATTTTATTACTGTTCCAATGGATTTAACTGTAGAAATAATAATTTTATTTATTACATTATTTAGTTTTATATTTATTATAAAGCGCAATATATTTGGTGCTATTATATATTTTGCTACGTATAGTTGGTATTTTGGAACGTGTTTGTATAATGGAATTACACTTGGTAATGTAAATGCATTTGATATGTTTATAGCATTTGTTGCGATTGTTATAGCAATATTGAATCTGATAGATATATTATTAAATAAAAATAGAACAAAAGTTGGATCAGACTATAATTCAGGTTGGTTTTATAAAGATAAAAAATTTGATAGAAATTTCGATGAACGTGTAGACAAAAATCAATATAAGTTTTGAAATTAGATAGGACAGATACAAAAATCTGTCTTTTTATGTTATAATAATGTGGTTAAAAATTAATTTGAGTATATATAAAATAAGTTATTATTAAAAAAATAGGGAAGTGATAAATGTGGACATGTATCAAAAAAGAAAAATGAGACAGGAAAAGAATGTTAAAAAGAGCGAAGAACAAGAAGAAAATAACAAAATGAACATTAACTGGTAAATGGAAACGTAAAGAAAACTTTATACAAGTCCTTATAAATAAAGGATAAAAATTAAAATTATTTTTGCATTTTATCATTATTTTTTATGAAAAAATTTTAGAAAACAAGGTAGTGGAAATATAAAGAAAACTTTGGAAAGGAGAGATATTATATGGTAGAAAAAAATGAAATTATGATTTATGAAGATAAAGATGGAATTACAAAAGTAAATGTAAAATTTACTGGAGAAGATATTTGGCTAACACAAAATCAAATAGCAGAAATATATAAAACAACACAACAAAATATTAGTCAGCATATAAATTCAATATATAAAGATAACGAATTAACATTAGATTCAACTAACAAGAAATTCTTGTTAGTTCAAAAAGAAGGAAATAGAAATGTTAAAAGAAATATTGATCATTATAATTTAGATATGATAATTGCTTTAGGATATCGTGTTCAATCAGATGTTGCAGTAAGATTTAGAATTTGGGCTACAAAAAGACTTCATGAATATATTCAAAAAGGTTTTGCAATGGATGATGAAAGATTAAAACAAGGTGGAAATAGATATTTTAAAGAGCTTTTGCAACGTATTAGAGATATACGTTCAAGTGAAAGAAATTTTTATCAACAAGTAACTGATATTTATGCAACAAGTATAGATTATAATCCAAGAAGTGATTTAACAAAAAAATTTTTCGCAACAGTTCAAAACAAGTTGCATTATGCTGTTCATGAACATACATCAGCAGAACTTATATATGAAAGAGTAGATAATGAAAAGCCTTATGTTGGAATGACAAACTTTAAAGGTGAATATGTTACAATAGATGATGTAAAAATTGCAAAAAATTATTTATCTGAAATAGAACTACAAAGACTAAATTTAATGGTTTCTCAATTCTTAGATTTTGCAGAACTTCAGGCATTAGAACAAAGAC
>DCHW01000016.1:6170-26410 GCA_002314935.1 Clostridiales bacterium UBA1742
GAAGGTAATGGTAAAATATCTCATGAAGAAGCAATAAAGAAAGCGGAAAAAGAATTTGAAATATATAGATCTAGAGAAATGAAAGAATTACAAAGTGATTTTGATATACTATTAAAACAGTTAAAAGAAAATGACAATTAATACAAAAAATAATAAACTATGAGTAGTAAGGATGTAAATAATGATATTGAAATATATAAATGATGGCAAATATATAAAAGAAATAGAAGAATTATATTTAAAATCATTTCCAAAAGATGAAAGATTTCCTTTTTGGGTATTGCAAGAATGTTCTAAAGAGAATAATTCAGATTTATTTGCAATTGTTGATAAAAATATGATGATTGGAATGTGTTATATAGTTAAATGCGAAAGTGCATATTATCTTATGTATTTAGCTGTAAAACCAAGTTTAAGAAATAAAAATTATGGTTCTGAAATATTAAAAGCTCTAAAAGAAAAATATAAATTATTATTTTTATCAATTGATGAACCAACTGATAGTATGAGTTTAAAACGTAAAAATTTTTATTTGAGAAATGGTTTTTATGATACGCGTAAATTTTATTATGACACTGGAGTGAATTATGAAATATTATGTACTGACGAAAAATATGAAATAACTGATGATATTATGAAGATGAGATATACTAGAATGACAAATAATTCTAAAATATTTAATGATATATCTGGTATATTTAATGTTGATGATATAAATATAAAAAAGAGATAAAGGAAGTGACTAACTATATGGATATGTATCAAAAAAGAGAGATGAGAAAAAAACAAAAAATGGATGATAAGGAAAAAAGTTTTCCTAACGTTTCCATTAACTGGTATCCAGGTCATATGTTAAAAACAAAAAAGCAAATAATAGAAGATTTAAAATTAGTAGATATTGTTATAGAAATCTTGGATGCTAGAATACCAAAATCAAGTAGGAATCCTGATATAAAAAGAATAATTCAAAATAAAAAAGAAATTATTATTTTAAATAAAAGTGATTTGGCTGAAGAATTTCACAATAAGAAATGGATAGAAAGTTTTAAAAACAATGGAATTACTGCGATGCTAACTGATGCTAATTCTGGAAAAGGAACACAGGAGTTTTTAAAACAAGTGGAAGTGGTTTTAAAAGAAGAAATTGAAAAAGCTACAGAAAAAGGAAGAATAAAAAAGAATATAAGGATTATGATAATTGGGATACCTAATGTAGGAAAATCTTCTTTCATAAATAGGATATGTAATAAAAAGGCTGCTGTTGTTGGAAATAGACCAGGAGTTACAAAACAAAAACAGTGGGTTAGAATTTCTAACAATATAGAATTATTAGATACACCGGGGGTATTATGGCCAAAATTTGAAGATGAAATTGTGGCACTTAATTTATCTTATGTGGGATCTATAAAAGATGAAGTCCTTAATGAAACAGAAATTGCTTATAATTTATTAAAATATCTTTTTGAAAATTATAGACAAAATTTATTAGAAAGATATAAAATAAACGAAGAAGATATTAATAATGAATTGCAATATCAAGAAGACATGATATATAATTTAATGAAATTGATAGGAAGAAAAAGAGGAGCAATAGTATCTGGTGGAGAAATTGATGATGAAAAAACTGCTCAGATAATATTGAATGATTTTAGGACAGGAAAATTAGGAAGAATAACATTGGAGAAAATTGATGGATAATAATGATGTAAATTTAATGTCACCATTAGTTTGGGCATATATAGGAGATAGTGTGTATGAATTATATATTAGAAATTATTTAATTCAAACAACAAAATTAAAACCACACAAATTACATATACAAGCAATAAAATATGTTAAGGCACAAGCACAGGCTGAAAAATTACAAAAAATAATGGATATATTAACAGATAAGGAATTAGAAATTGTCAGAAGAACTAGAAATGCTGAAAATCATCATTTACCTAAAAATGCAAATTCTACAGATTATATGTATGCAACAGCATTTGAGGGACTGATAGGATATTTATATTTAACAAAACAACAAGAAAGATTAGATGAATTATTACAATATTGTATTTAGAGGAGTAGTATGAAATGAAAGAAAAAGAAAGCATATGGAAAAAAATAAAAAGAGCTTTCGCGTTTTTTGGAGCAACAGCTTTTGTAGCATTGCCATCTGCAACAGAAGCGTCTAATATAAAAGAGCAAAGTATAGATAATGATGAAAAAACTACTGTAGTTGACTATGGAGAAAATAAGTTAATTGAAAATGATATAATTCACGAAGAAGATGGAGAGATAGTTGTTGATGAAAAAGATGTACAGGATTTTAGAGAAAGCTTAAGGCTTGAAGAAACAACAACTTCTCAACAACAGCAATATAATAATATATATGATAAACTATTAAATGAATTTAACAACATATGTACTCAAAAAAAATTTGATGATAATACAATAAAATATTTAAAAGCTACGTTTGAGGGACTATATAAAAATTACGATGATTGGAAAGAAGTAAATAGAAATTGGCCTTCGAAAAATAAATTTATAGAAAACAGATTTTTAAAACCTTTAGAAAATGTTAATCAATTTAAGTTTTATGAAGAAAATAGTAAAGAGGCACAAGAAGCTTTTAACAATGGAAACGGATATGCTTTTACAGATAGTGATTGGAATATCACAGTAATATACAACGAAAACCAAAAAGAAGAGAATTTTAATTTGTGTACAGAAAGAATTTTGCATGAATTGGATCACATTGGACAAAAAAGAATTTTATTTAATGAAGATTTTTTTGAAAATTATGAATATATGAGTGATGTTATACTTGAAGGACAAGCAACAAGCACTATGAAAACATATACTCAATTAAAAACAGAAAAATTATCTTCTAATTTTGTAGAATTAAATGGCTTTTCTTTGGAATATAAAAATAATAATGGAGAAGGTTATGCTAGGGAAGCAAGTATATATAATAGCATTCAATATTTAATTGGATATGATAATATGCAAGATATACTTGAAAACGGAAATAATGTAGTTGAGATAAGGAATTGTATTAATGCAAAATATGGAAATGATCTTGGCAGTAATATTTTTGAAAAAATAGATAAAATATATACGGCAAGATATAATAATAATTCTAAAGAAGAATTAAAATGCTCAACTGAATTACAAAAAATGTTTTTAAAAGTAATAGAACAAGATATAGATAAATTAACTACAAAAAATGATATAGAAAGATATGCTAACATTTATAGAGCATATAAAATAAATAATTTAGTTAAAGCCTATGATAATGGAAAAGAGTGTACAAATGAATATTTTAATATAAATAGTTTAGATGATAAAATGGCAAGTAAAATTATACAAACAAAAGCTTTTGGAATGGATGATAAAAATATAGTACAAGAATTATTGTTTACAACTAATGAAGAATATGATCAAATGAAAGAAAATTATTCTGGAATATATATTCCGGCGAATCTTAATGATGTTAATGCTAAAAGTAAAGATGGTAATTTAGTTTTAAATTATAACAATATAACTAATAATACAACGGCAAATAAAGAGATTACGGTAATGTATATGAGAGATAAAAGTGGCAAGATTCTTGTTGTAGAGATACCTAGAGAAACTGAAATGCATAAACTTACTGAAACAGAGGATTTAACTAGGTAAAATATATAAATAAAGAATTTTTGAAAATAGGGACGAATATTTGCCGTTCCTATTATTTATTTAAATAAAAAACTTACAAAAAAAGTTGACAAACAGTATATTACTAGTGTATAATAATATCTGCGTGTAGATTTGCGATGAAGTGAAATGTGGCTACAGCCCTATATATAAGGTTTGGAGGGAACTTTCATGGAGTATGTCTTGGGCAATGACCTAGGCGGATAAGTTAAGAAAACACACTTGTCCTAAGGATATTAATGTATAAACTTAGGATTTTATAATGTTCTAAAAAGAAACACTAGGGTGCGTTAACAACTTTCCTAAGGCAATTAAAAGTGGTGATAAAACCACAAATATTTTAAAGGAGGGAATTTAGTAATGGCAACAAAAGAAACTACTGCAACAGAAGAAAAAGTAGCAAAAAAAGCTACTACAACAAAAAAAACTACAGCAAGTAAAACAACAAAAACAGTTAAAAAAGAAAAAACAGAGAGTGTAGCAAAAAAAGCAACTATTCAAAGTGAAAAAATCAGAATAAGATTAAAAGCTTATGACAATGTTATTTTAGATCAGTCTGCTGAAAAAATAGTAGATACTGCTAAAAGAACAGGAGCTAAAGTTTCAGGTCCTATTCCATTACCAACAAAAAAAGAAATAGTTACAATTTTACGTTCTCCACACAAACACAAAGATTCAAGAGAACAATTTGAAATGAGAACTCATAAAAGAGTTATTGACATTTTATATCCAACATCAACAACTGTAGATAGTCTAATGAAATTAGAATTACCAGCTGGTGTAGATATTGAAATGAAATTATAAAATTAAATCAAAAAACCAAGCTGATATAAAAATCAGCCAATAGTTAGGAGGAAAACAAAAATGAAAAAAGCAATTTTAGGAAAAAAACTAGGAATGACACAAATTTTTGATGAATCAGGAAAAGTTATTCCAGTAACAGTTATAGAAGCTGGTCCATGTACAGTTGTACAAGTAAAATCAGTTGATACTGATGGATATGAAGCTTTAAAATTGGGATTTGGTGATGTTAAGGAATCTAAATTAACAAAACCAAGACAAGGAGAATTTAAAAAAGCAAATATTTCAGCAAAAAAACATTTGAGAGAATTTAGATTAGAAGAAATTACTAATAAAGTTGGAGATGAAATAAAAGCTGATATATTCTCAACAGGTGAAAACGTTGACGTAACAGGAACAAGTAAAGGTAAAGGATTCCAAGGCGTAATAAAACGTCATGGACAATCTAGAGGACCTATGGGACATGGATCTATGTATCACAGAAGACCAGGGTCTATGGGATCTACTTCAACACCAGGTAGAGTTTTTAAAGGTAAAAAACTTCCAGGACATATGGGAATGGAAACTGTTACAATTCAAAACTTAGAAATAGTAAGAGTTGATTTAGATAAAAATGTTATATTAGTAAAAGGTAGTGTTCCAGGAAACAAAGGAGCAATATTAAAAATAAGAAATTCTGTTAAGAAATAGGATGTAAAGAAATTTTAAAGTAAAGGAGATAAAAACAATGCCTAGTATAGATGTTTACAATATAGAAGGTAAAAAAGTTAGCAGTATAGATTTAAAAGAAGAAGTATTTGGCATAAAACCAAACGAGAAAATAGTACATAGCGTATTAGTAAACTATATGGCTAATCAAAGACAAGGTACAGCAAATACAAAAACAAGAGCTGAAGTATCTGGTGGAGGAAGAAAACCTTGGAAACAAAAAGGAACAGGTAGAGCAAGACAAGGAAGTATTCGTGCTCCACAATGGTTTAAAGGTGGTATCGCTTTAGGACCAAAACCAAGAAATTATACATATAGAGTTAATAAAAAAGAAAGACAATTAGCTATTAAATCAGTTTTAAGTTCAAAAGTATTAGAAAATAATTTAGTAGTTGTTGATAATATTTCATTTAATGAAATTAAAACAAAAAATATGGTTAGTACATTAAACAATTTAAAAGTAGAAGGAAAAACATTAATCGTTTTACCAGTTAAAAATGAAAATGTACAAAAATCAGCAAGAAACATTGAAGGTGTAAAAACAAGTTTAGTAAATACAATAAACGTTTATGATTTATTAAAATACAATAAATTAGTTCTTACAGTTGATAGTGTTAAAAGCTTAGAGGAGGTGTATGCTTAGATGTTACCAGAAGATATAATTATAAAACCAATCGTTACAGAAAAAAGCAGTGATGGAATTCAAGCAGGAAAGTATACATTTAAAGTAGCAAAAAATGCTACCAAAATTCAAATAGCTGATAGTGTAGAAGCTTTATTTGGAGTTAAAGTATTAAGCGTTAATACAATGATAGTTAAAGGAAAAGAAAAAAGAGTTGGAGCAAATAGTGGTAAAAGATCAGATTGGAAAAAAGCTATTGTTACTATAGATACAAATCCAACAGAGAAAAAATATCTAGCAAAAGGTGCTAAAGAAGTTAAAATAGATAAAAAATATAAAGATTCTATTGACGAATTCATGGGTGCTTAATAGCTAAGTAAAATAAAATTATCCAGATTAAAACTGGGAAAATAAATTTAAAAGGAGAGAAAACAATGGGAATTAAACATTATAGACCATATACACCATCAAGAAGAAACATGACAATGTTAACTTTTGATGAAATAACAAAGAAAACACCTGAAAAATCTTTATTATCAAAGAAAAAGAAAAATGCAGGTAGAAATTCTTATGGAAGAATAACTGTTAGACATCAAGGTGGTGGAAATAGACAAAAATATAGAATAATTGATTTTAAACGTAAAAAGGATGATATGCCAGCAACAGTAATAGGTATAGAATATGATCCAAACAGAAGTGCAAATATTGCATTAATAGAATATGAAGATGGAGAAAAAGCTTATATAATTGCTCCAATAGGATTAAAAGATGGAGATAAAGTAGTATCTGGAGCAAAATCAGATATTAAAATAGGAAATTGTTTACCTATAGAAAATATTCCTGTAGGTACATTAATTCATAATATAGAATTAAATCCAGGCCAAGGTGCAAAAATGGTTAGAACAGCTGGTGGAGAAGCACAACTTATGGCAAAAGAAGGAGAATATGCACATATAAGATTACCTTCTGGAGAAATGAGATTAGTTTTAGCAAGATGTAGAGCAACAATAGGAACAATTGGTAATACTGATCACAGTAATATTAAATTAGGAAAAGCAGGAAGAACAAGACATTTAGGTATAAGACCAACAGTTAGAGGTTCAGTTATGAACCCAGTAGATCACCCTCATGGTGGTGGTGAAGGTAGAGCACCAGTTGGACATCCAGGACCACTTACTCCTTGGGGTAAACCAGCATTAGGATATAAGACAAGAAAGAAAAACAAAGCATCAAATAAATTTATAGTTAAAAGGAGGAAATAATAGACATGTCAAGATCTAGTAAAAAAATGCCTTTTGTACAACCAAAATTATTACAAAGAATAGAAAAAATGAATGAAACTGGAGAAAAAAGTGTTCTTAAAACTTGGTCAAGAGCATCTACAATATATCCACAAATGGTTGGACATACAATAGCTGTTCATGATGGAAGAAAACATGTTCCAATTTATATATCAGAAGAAATGATTGGTCATAAATTAGGAGAATTTGCTCCAACAAGAACATTTAAAGGACATTCAGGAGATAAAAAAACTAACGTAAAATAGTATTTACAAATTTTGAAGGAGGGTAAAAAATGCCAGAACAAGAAGCAGTACAAGAAAAAACTCTAGAAGCTCAAGCAATTTTAAGATATTCAAGAATATCTGCAAGAAAAGTTAAAATTGTAGCAGACTTAATAAGAGGAAAAAATGTTGATGAAGCTTTAGCTATTGTAAAATTTACACCAAAAGCTGCATCTGCAACAATAGAAAAATTATTAAAATCAGCAATTGCAAATGCTGAAAATAATCATGGTATGAATAGAGGAAACTTAATAGTAAGTGAAATTTATGCAAACCAAGGTCCAACTTTAAAAAGAATTAGACCTGCAGCTAAAGGTTCAGCTGTTAGAATTAGAAAAAGAACAAGTCATATAACAATTAAAGTTAAAGAAGTATAGTAAGGAGGAAAAAATAATTATGGGACAAAAAGTACATCCAAACGGAGTTAGAGTTGGTGTCATAAAAGATTGGAATTCAAAATGGTATGCTGATTCTAAAAATTTTAGTGATTACTTAGTAGAAGATCACAAAATCCGTGAATATGTTAAGAAAAAATTATTTGTTAGTGGTATTTCAAAAATTGAAATTGAAAGAACAGCTAAATTCGTTAAAGTAAATGTTTATACTGCAAAACCAGGACTAGTAATAGGAAAAGGTGGAAATTTTGCTGAAACATTAAAAAATGAATTAACAAAAATGATAAATAAAGATGTTAACTTAAATATAGTAGAAGTAAAAGATGTTGATACAGATGCTCAATTAGTAGCTGAAAATATTTGTAATCAACTTGAAAGAAGAATTTCTTTTAGAAGAGCAATGAAACAATGTATGCAAAAAGCTATGAAATCAGGTGCTTTAGGTATAAAAACTGCAGTATCTGGAAGATTAGGTGGAGCAGATATGGCTAGAACAGAGTTCTACAAAGAAGGTACAATTCCTCTTCAAACTTTAAGAGCTGATATAGATTATGGATTCTATGAAGCTGATACAACTTATGGAAAAATAGGTGTTAAAGTTTGGATTTATAAAGGAGAAATTCTTCCAACTAAAAAAGCTAAAATAGAAGGGGGAGAAGAATAATGCCAGTAATGCCAAAAAGAACAAAATATAGAAAAATGCAAAAAGGTAGAAACAGAGGTAAAGCAACAAGAGGTAATACAGTAAATGAAGGAGAATATGGTTTACAAGCATTAGAATTAGGATTAATTACAGCAAACCAAATTGAATCTGCCCGTATTGCTATGACTCGTTATATTAAAAGAGGTGGTAAAGTTTGGATTAAAATATTCCCAAATAAACCAATAAGTAAAAAACCAGCTGATACTCGTATGGGTAAAGGTAAAGGTGCAACAGAATACTGGGTTGCAGTTGTAAAACCAGGTAGAGTTCTATTTGAATTAGCAGGGGTAAGTGAAGAAGTTGCTAGAGAGGCATTAAGACTTGCATCACATAAATTACCTGTTAAAACTAAATTCGTAGCTTCTGAAGCTAAGCAAGGTGGTGATAATGATGAAGATAAATAAAATAAATGAGATGTCTTCACCAGACCTAGAAAAAGAAATGGGTGAATTAAAGACAGAATTATTCAAGCTAAGATTCAGTTTAGCAACAAATGGATTAGATAATCCAATGAAAATTAAAGAAGTTAAAAAAGATATAGCTAGAATAAAAACAGTATTAAGACAAAGAGAATTACAAGAAAACAAATAAAATAGGAGGAAATATTAATGGAAGAAAGAAATCTTCGTAAAGTTATGGTTGGTACAGTTGTTTCTAATAAAATGGAAAAAACAATAGTAGTAGCTGTAGAAACTAGTGTAAAGCATCCTATTTATGGAAAAATCGTTAAAAGAACATATAAATTAAAAGCTCATGACGAAGAAAACGTTTGCCAAATAGGAGATAAAGTTAAAGTTATGGAAACTAGACCTCTATCAAAAGATAAGAGATGGAGATTAGTGGAAGTAGTAGAAAAAGCTGTTATAAAATAAAAAATAAATAAGGAGGAAAACTCAAAATGATACAACAACAAACAAGATTAAAAGTTGCAGACAATACAGGTGCAAAAGAAATTATGTGTATTAGATGTTTAGGTGGATCACATAGAAAATTTGCAAGTGTTGGTGATGTTATTATTGCATCAGTTAAAAGTGCAATACCAAATGGTGTTGTAAAAAAAGGTGATGTTGTAAAAGCAGTTGTAGTTAGAACTAAAAAAGAAATTAGAAGACCAGACGGATCTTATATAAGATTTGATGAAAATGCTGCAGTTATTATACGTGATGATGGAAATCCAAAAGGTACACGTATATTTGGACCTATAGCTAGAGAATTAAGAGATAAGGATTATACAAAAATATTATCTTTAGCTCCTGAAGTTTTATAGTATTAGATAGAAATAGTATAATTATATAAATTGCTTGTTTATGATAGCAATTTATAAGTAACAATAAAATAAAGAAGGAGGAAAACCTTTATGAAAATAAAAAAAGGTGATACAGTTCAAGTTTTATCTGGAAACGATAAAGGAAAAACTGGAGAAGTATTAGAAATAATTCCTAAAACAAGTAGAGTAATTGTAAAAGGTATTAATATTAGAAAAAAACATATTAAACCTAAAAAACAAGGCGAAGAAGGCGGAATTATTCCAGTTGAATGTAGCATACATAGTAGCAAAGTAAATGTTGTTTGTTCAAAATGTAATAAAGCTACAAAAATTAAAATTGAAAATGATGGAAAAGAAAAAGTTCGTATTTGTAAAAAATGTGGAGCTAAATTAAAATAGTAATTGAGAGGAGGATATAATAACCTATGGAAACATTAAAAGAACAATATCAAAAAGAAGTTGTACCTGCATTAATGAAAAAATTTAATTATAAATCTGTTATGCAAGTACCTAAGTTAGAGAAAATAGTTATAAATATAGGTTTAGGTGATGTTAAAGATAATCCTAAATCATTAGACAATGCAGTTAATGATTTAACAAGTATTACAGGTCAAAAACCAATAATAACAAAAGCTAGAAAATCAATAGCAGCTTTCAAATTAAGAGAAGGTGTTAATGTTGGTTGTAAAGTAACTTTAAGATCTGGAAAAATGTATGATTTTGCAAACAAATTATTTAATCTTGCATTACCAAGAGTAAGAGATTTTAGAGGATTGTCTAAAAATTCTTTTGACGGAAAAGGAAATTATTCTTTAGGAATTAAAGAACAATTAATATTCCCTGAAATTGAATATGATAAAATTGATAAAATAAGAGGAATGGACATTATATTTGTTACAACAGCTAAAAGTGATGAAGAAGCTAAAGAGTTATTAACATTATTGGGTATGCCTTTTAAAGCTTAATGATTTAAATTAAGAATGAAATGTAAATATTAATCATTTACAAATATTAAAGGAGGAAAAGAAAAAGTTATGGCTAAAAAAGCGATGATTATAAAACAACAAAAAGAACAAAAATACAAAACAAGAGAATATAACAGATGCAAATTATGCGGAAGACCACATGCTTATATTAGAAAATATGGTATTTGTCGTATATGCTTTAGAGAATTAGCACATAAAGGTGAAATACCAGGTGTTAAGAAAGCTAGTTGGTAATAATAAAACAAATAGAAAAGAGAAGGAGGAATTTTAATGAATACAACTGATCCAATAGCAGATATGCTAACAAGAATAAGAAATGCAAATAGTGCAAAATTTAAAACAGTTGATATCCCTGCATCTAAAATGAAAAAATCTATTGCTCAAATTTTGCTTGATGAAGGATATGTTAAAGATGTTGAAAATATAGATGATGCAAATCAAGGAATTATAAGAGTAAGCTTAAAATATACAGAAAAAGGTAAAAATGTTATTTCAGGATTAAAAAGAATAAGCAAACCTGGATTAAGAATATATGCAGCAAAAGATGAACTACCAAAAGTATTAAATGGATTAGGAATTGCATTAATATCAACATCAAAAGGAATTATGACAGATAAAAAAGCAAGAGAATTAGGAATTGGTGGAGAAGTTTTAGCATATATTTGGTAATTTTAAATTTTAAGAAGTTTAGAGGTGAGAAGTGAGAGGTGTGATAACCTTTCATAATTAACCACATCACACTTCCCACATCTCACTTCTAATAATAAAGAAAGGAGAAAGAAAATGTCAAGAATAGGAAATAAACCAATTACAGTACCTGAAGGTGTAGAAGTAAAAATTGAAGGACAAAATATTACTGTAAAAGGACCTAAAGGAACATTAGAAAGAAATGTACATAATAATATAAATGTAGAATTAAAAGATGGTATAATCAATGTAACAAGACCAAATGATGAACCATTTAATAGAAGTTTACATGGTTTAACAAGAACTTTGATAAACAATATGATAGAAGGTGTTTCTAAAGAATTTACAAGAGAATTACAAATTAATGGTGTAGGTTATAGAGCTGCAAAACAAGGTAAAACATTAGTTTTAACATTAGGATACTCTCATCCTATTAAAATGGATGAACCAGACGGAATTACTTATGATGTACCAAACCCAAATACAATTATTGTAAGAGGTGTGGATAAAGAATTAGTAGGAGAATGTGCAGCAGTTATAAGAACAAAGAGACCACCAGAAGTTTATAGAGGTAAAGGAATTAAATACGCTGAAGAACATATTAGACGTAAAGAAGGTAAAACAGGTAAATAAAATTCAGAGGTAAATCCTCATAAATAGTATTATAGAAAGGAGTTTCTTAAAATGATAAATAAAACAGATAGAAAAATGGAAAGAGAAAGAAGACATAAAAGAGTTCGTACAAAAGTAACTGGAACAGCTGAATGTCCAAGACTTTGTGTATATAGAAGTAATAGTAATTTATATGCTCAAATAATAGATGATGTAAATGGTATTACATTAGTAAGTGCTTCAACATTAGATAAAGATATTAAAACAAAGAAATCTAATAAAGAAGCTGCAAAAGAAGTAGGAACTTCAATTGCAAAAAAAGCAGTAGGAAAAAATATTAAATCTGTTGTTTATGACAGAGGTGGATATATTTACCATGGAATAGTAAAAGAACTTGCAGAAGCTGCAAGAGAGGCTGGATTAGAATTTTAGGTGAAGGAGGAAAATATAATTAGTATGGAAGATCAAGCAGTTGAATTAAAAGAAAAAGTAGTAGCCATTAACAGAGTTGCAAAGGTTGTTAAAGGTGGTAGAAATTTTAGATTTAGTGCAGTAGTAGTTGTTGGTGATGAAAACGGACACGTTGGAATCGGTAATGGTAAAGCAGCTGAAGTTCCAGATGCTATAAAAAAAGCTATTGAAGATGCTAAAAAGAATTTAATAGAGGTTCCTATTGTTGGAACAACAATACCACACGAATATCTTGGAAAATTTGGTTCAGCTAATGTTTTATTAAAACCAGGAGCAGAAGGTACTGGACTTATTGCTGGAGGAAGTGTAAGACCTATCCTTGAACTTGCTGGATATAGAGATATAAAAACAAAAGTTATTGGAACAAATAATCCAAGAAATGTTGGATATGCTACAATGAATGCTCTTGAAAATATGGCAACAGCACAAGAAATTGCTAAAAAAAGAGGAAAAAAAGTAGAAGAAATTTAATAGATAAATAAAGCAAAATTTATTTAACAAATTTTGAAGGAGGGGAAACAAAAAGATGGAATTAGGAAATATAAAAGCAAGCCAAGAAAAAGTTACAAGAAGAAGAGTAGGACGTGGAATAGGATCAGGACTTGGAAAAACATCTGGAAGAGGTCATAAAGGACAAAAAGCAAGATCTGGTGGTGGAGTTAGACGTGGTTTCGAAGGTGGTCAAACTCCTTTATATAGAAGATTACCAAAAAGAGGATTTACAAATATATTTGCTAAAAATTATACAGAAGTAACACTTACTATGCTTAATAATAGTAAATCAGAAGACGTTACAGCAGAATCTTTAATTGCAGATGGAATAATAAGTAAAGCTAATGACGGTATCGTTGTTTTAGCAACAGGAACTTTAAATAAAAAGTTAAATGTTAAAGCAACAAGATTTACAAAGGCTGCTAAAGAAAAAATAGAAGCAGCTGGTGGAAAAGCTGAGGTGATTTAGTTGTTTAAAACAATAAAAAATGCCTTTAAAACTCCAGAAGTTAAAAAGAGAATTTTATATACATTGCTTTTAATAGTAATATTTAGATTGGGGTGTTATATATCAGTTCCTGGTGTTGATACTGTTGCATTAAATGAATTAACAAATAATTCAACAACATCAGTAACAGGGCTTATAAATTTAATTTCTGGTGGAGCTTTTTCTAGGTTTTCAATTTTTGCAATGACAATTACTCCATATATTACTGCATCAATAGTAATTCAATTATTAGGAATGGTAATTCCTTCTTTAGAAAAAATTATAAAAGAAGGTGGAGAAGAAGGAAAAGCAAAAATTAATGCTTATACAAAAGTACTTACATTAATACTTGCTTTTGTAGAGGCAATTGGAATATATGTTTCATATAATGCAGCATATAGTAGTTATGGAATATTTATTAATCCAAGTTTTGGTACAGCTGCATTAGTAGTTCTTGCGTTAGTTACAGGAACAGCACTTTTAATGTGGCTTGGAGAACAAATAACAAATAAAGGTATTGGAAATGGTATTTCTATGATAATTTTTATAGGTATTATTTCATCATTACCTTCAGCAATAACAACAATATATAATTTGGTTATAACAACTACTGGATTTAGTACTACTGGATTATTAATATCATTAGGATTAATAATTGGGGCGCTTATATTAGTTGCAGGAGTTGTGTTTGTACAGGAAGCAGAAAGAAGAGTTCCTGTACAATATGCTAAAAAAGTTGTAGGAAGAAAAATGTATGGTGGTCAAAATACTCATATTCCATTGAAACTTGCAATGGCTGGAGTTATGCCAATAATTTTTGCATCATCATTTATGACTTTTCCAGCAATGATAATCCAAATGTTTAATCCAAATATTGCAAATGCAACAGGATTTTGGTCAGTAATATATAAATTCTCATTAGCTACATCTTCGACATCTGTATCTTGGGGATACACAGTAGTAAATGTTTTAGTTTATTTATTATTGATACTTGGATTTACATTCTTTTATACATATGCGACATTTAATCCAGCAGAAGTTTCAAACAATATAAAACAAAATGGAGGATTTATTCCTGGAATAAGAGCTGGTAAACCAACAACTGATTATCTATCATCAATTATTGGAAAATTAACATGGTTTGGAGGATTGTTCTTAAGCTTGATTGCAATACTTCCTATGTTAATGAGATTTACAGGATTAAATGTAACATTTGGAGGAACTTCAATACTTATTGTAGTAGGGGTTGCTTTAGAAACAGTACAACAATTAGAATCAAGACTTGTAATGAGACATTATAAAGGATTTTTAGAATAATAGATATAGAAAATGATAATGAATAATTTTTGTAGGCTTTTGATATTTAATGCGAAAACTTGCACTAATTATTCATTATTCACTATTAAATGTAATTTAATAAAATTCATAAGAAAAGGAGAAAGAAAAATGTATTTAGTATTATTAGGAGCACCAGGAAGTGGAAAAGGAACAGCAGGAAAAGTTATAGCAGAAGATTTAGAATTAGCACATATCTCAACTGGAGATTTATTTAGAGAAAATTTAAAAAATGAAACAGAATTAGGAAAAGAAGCAAAACAATATATGGATAAAGGTGAATTAGTTCCTGATGAAGTTACAATAAAAATGTTAAAAGATAGATTAGCAAAAGCAGATGTAAAAAATGGAGCTGTTTTAGATGGATTTCCAAGAACAGAAGTTCAAGCAAAATGTTTAGATGACATGCTTAATGAAATGGGAACAAAAGTTGATATGGCATTAAATATTGATGTTCCATTTGATGAAATTGTAGAAAGAATAGCAAACAGAAGAAGCTGCAGAGGCTGTTCTGAAATTTATAACGTAGTATTTAATCCTCCAAAGGTAGAAGGAATATGCGACAAATGTGGAGGAGAATTATATCAAAGAGAAGATCAAAAACCAGAAGTTGTTGAGAATAGATTAAAAGTATATAGCCAATCAGCAGAAGAATTAATTAATCATTATGAAAAAGCAGGAGTTTTATATAATGCAAAAGCAGGTGATTCTGTTGGAAAAACTTCATTTGATATTGCAAAGGAAGTTGAAGAATATATAAAAAATAATTAATAATATTTTAATTATAAAATGAAAAGAGAGAATATATAAATGATAACAATTAAATCTAAAAGAGAAATTGAATTAATGAGAGAGGCTTGCAAAATTGCAAACCTCACTCAAATTGAAGTTGAAAAAGCAATAAGACCAGGAGTTACAACATACGAACTTGATCAAATTGCAGAAAAGACAATGAGAAAACATGGAGCTATTCCCGCTGAAAAAGGTTATCCAAGTGGAGTAAAGGGAGTCCCGGATTTTCCTGGTTCGATTTGTAGTTCTGTAAATGATGAAGTAATACATGGAATTCCTTCAAAAAAAGTTGTATTAAAAGAAGGAGATATTATAAGTGTAGATCTTGTTGCATATAAAAATGGATTTAATGGAGATTGTGCAAGAACTTATATTGTTGGGAATGTACCTTCTGAAGTTGAAAAACTAATAAAGGTTACAAAACAGGCTTTCTATGAAGGAATAAAATTTGCAAAAAAAGGTAATAGAATTGGTGATATATCAAATGCAATAGGAGAATATGTAAATAAAAATGGTTATTCTGTAGTAAGAGAATTTCAAGGACATGGAATTGGAAGCCAAATGCATGAGGATCCTGGAATACCAAATTATGGAAAACCTGGTAGGGGAGCAAGACTAGAACCAGGAATGACTCTTGCAATTGAACCAATGGTAATAATGGGTGGACCAGAAATTTTAGAACTTGATGATGGGTGGACAATAATAACAGAAGATCGGAAGTTTGGCGGCACATTATGAAAATACTATTTTAATTACAGAAAAAGAACCAGAAATATTGACATTGTAAAAAACATAGTGTATAATATATTAGTTGATTTTGGTATTAAATTAATAAATGGAGGTAACATATTTTGTCAAAAGAAGATGTTATAGAAGTTGAAGGTACAGTAGTAGAAGCTTTACCTAATACAAATTTTAAAGTTGAGCTTGAAAATGGACATCAAGTTTTAGCTCATATTTCAGGAAAATTAAGAATGAATTATATAAAAATTCTTCCTGGAGACAAAGTTAAACTTGAACTTTCACCATATGATTTAAGCAGAGGACGTATTACATGGAGAGCAAAATAATAAAGCTATAGATAAAAAACAATAGTGAGGTGAATAAAATGAAGGTAAGACCATCAGTAAAAAAAATATGTGAAAAATGCAAAGTAATTAAAAGAAAAGGTGTTACTAGGGTTATATGTGAAAATCCTAAACACAAACAAAGACAAGGATAATCTAATTTTATATTAGATTATTTGTTGTATAACAATGTTAATAATATAAATAGAGTAGCGGCTGTTCTAAATATAAAAATATTTAGAAATTTTATCTATTTTATTTATTATATATAAAAGTTTAATTACATTTCAAATTATACTAATTAAACTATAAAACAAATTTATATGAAGAGGTGAATATTGTATGGCTCGTATAGCAGGAGTAGACTTGCCTAAAGAGAAAAGAATTGAAATTGGACTTACATATATTTATGGAATAGGAAGAACATCATCTAATAAAATATTAGAAAAAGCTAAAGTTAGTCCAGATGTAAGAGTAAAAGATTTAACAGATGACCAAGTACAAAGCATAAGAAATGCTATGGAAGGTTATAAAGTTGAAGGTGATTTAAGACGTGAAGTAGCTCTTAATATCAAAAGACTTACAGAAATAGGATGTTTCAGAGGAATTAGACATAGAAGAAGTTTACCAGTTAGAGGACAAAGAACAAAAACTAATGCTCGTACAAGAAAAGGTCCTAGAAAATTAGTAAGCAAGAAAAAATAATTTAAACAATAACTTCAAAGATAGGAAGGAGTAATTTAAGATGGCTAAAGTAGCAACAAAAAAACCAACTAGAAGAAGAGACAGAAAAAACATCGAAAAAGGTGCAGCTCATATTCATTCTAGTTTTAATAATACAATAGTTACAATAACAGATGAGCAAGGAAATGTTATTTCATGGGCAAGTGCTGGAGAATTAGGTTTTAAAGGTTCTAGAAAAAGCACACCATTTGCTGCAGGAGAAGCAGCTTTAACAGCAGCTAAAGCAGGAATGGAACATGGATTAAAAACTGTTGCAGTTTATGTAAAAGGACCAGGTTCTGGACGTGAAGCTGCAATAAGATCATTACAAACAGCTGGTTTGGAAATTAGCATGATTAAAGATGTAACACCAA
The DNA here is from genome assembly GCA_002314935.1 of Clostridiales bacterium UBA1742. GTDB lineage: Bacteria > Bacillota > Clostridia > TANB77 > CAG-508 > CAG-452. Next base: position 23,938 of record DCHW01000016.1, read on the forward strand.
TACCACACAATGGTTGTAGACCACCAAAAAGAAGAAGAGTATAATATAAAATTTAAAGAAGGAGGAAAGACAGATGTCAAGATATAAAGATGAACAATGTCGTATATGCCGTAGAGAAGGGCAAAAATTGTTCTTAAAAGGATCAAGATGTTATTCAGATAAATGTAGTGTAACAAGAAGAAATTATGCACCAGGTCAACATGGACAAGGTAAGAAAAAACTTTCTGAATATGGAACACAATTAAGAGAAAAACAAAAAACTAAATCTTTTTATGGAGTAGGAGAAAAACAATTTAGAAAATATTTTAAAATGTCTGAAAGCAAAAAAGGAATTACTGGTGAAAATTTACTTCAAATATTAGAAAGTAGATTAGATAATGTAGTATATAGAGCTGGATTTGGAGTTTCTAGAGCACAAGCAAGACAGCTTGTAAACCATGGACATTTTGATGTTAATGGTGTAAAAACAGATATACCATCATACTTAGTTAAAGCAGGAGATGTTATAACAGTTAGAGAAATAAAGAAAGATAGTAAAACATTAAAAGAAAACATAGAAGCAAATGCAAAAAGACCAGTTCCAGAATGGTTAGAAAAGAATTCTGAAAAAGCAGAAGTTAAAGTTATAAGATTAGCATCAAGAGAAGATGTTGATTTACCAGTTGAAGAACACTTAATTGTTGAGTTATATTCTAAATAGAATTTAGAATAAATAGTTTGTAGAATATTAATTTTGCAAAACTAAATAGGAGGTTAAAAAATAAATGATTGAATTTGAAAAACCAAATATAGAATGTCTAGCAGTTAACGAAGGAGAAGATTACGCTAAATTTGTATGTGAACCATTAGAACGTGGTTACGGAATGACAATAGGAAATTCATTAAGAAGAATTTTATTATCATCATTACCAGGAACTGCAATTACAAGTGTAAAAATTGACGGAGTTGTACATGAATTTTCTACAATACCAGGTGTTGTTGAAGATGTACCAGAAATAATAGTTAATTTAAAAAGTGTAAGACTAAAATCTTTTGATAATGAAGAAAAGAACTTAAAAATTGACTTTAATAAAGAGGGAGAAGTTACTGCAGGAGATATTATAACAGATTCATCTATAGAAGTTTTAAACCCAGAACTACATATTGCAACAGTAGCAAAAGGTGGTCATTTACATATAGAAATGACAGCAGATAAAGGTAGAGGTTATAATGTTGCAGAAAAAAATAAAAAACCAAACCAAGCAATTGATGTACTTCCAATAGATTCTATATTTACACCAGTAAAAAAAGTAAATTATTCTGTTGAAAATACTAGAGTTGGTCAAACTGTAGATTATGATAAATTAACAATAGAAGTTTGGACAGATGGTAGCTTAAAAGCATATGAAGCAATAAGCTTAGCTGCAAAAGTTATGACTGGACATTTAGAATTATTTGTAGATTTATCAGAAACAGCTAAAAATACTCAAGTTATGGTAGAAAAAGAAGAATCTAAAAAAGAAAAAGTACTAGAAATGCAAATTGAAGAATTAGAGTTATCTGTTAGAAGTTATAATTGCTTAAAAAGAGCTGGAATAGCTACAGTAGAAGATTTAGCAAGTAAAACAGAAGCTGATATGATGAAAGTAAGAAATTTAGGTAAAAAGTCATTTGATGAAGTAACAAACAAACTACATTCATTAGGACTAGATTTTGTTAAGGAGGATGAATAATGGCTATAAATAGAAAACTTGGAAAACCAACTGATCAAAGATTAGCAATGCTTAGAAATCAAACAACAGATTTATTAGTACATGGAAAAATAGAAACAACAGAAGGCAGAGCTAAAGAAGTTAAAGCTATAGCAGATTCTATAATTGCATTAGCAATTAAAGAAAAAGATAACTTTGAAGAAGTAGAAGTAAAAGTTATTAAAGCTAAATTAGATAGCAAAGGAAACAAAGAAACAGAAAAGGTTACAAGTAAAAATGGTAAAGAATATTTAAGAGTTGTTAAAGAAGAAAAGATGGAAAAAAGACAAAAAGATTTACCATCAAGATTAAATGCTAGAAAAAAAATAATGACAAAAATAAACAAAGTAAAAGACGAAAAAGGAAATAATATTGATATACCAGCAAAATTATTTGGTGAAATTGCAGAACAATATAAAGATAGAGTTGGAGGATATACACAAATAATTAAACTTGGAGCTAGAAAAGGCGATAATGCTGAAAAAGTTATTTTAAAATTAGTTTAATAAAAAAATAAGCGAACAAATAGGTTCGCTCATTTTTTTTATTGAAATAGAATATAGATAATAGAAAGAGCAAACAATGTCAATGATTTTGGAAAATTTCACTGTAAAATATCGTTATTTTATTAGCGGAAAATTCACCCATATGTAATCTCTAAGTTAATCCGCTCGCCGCGGAGGCAGGCTCAAGATTTAATTTTTTAGGTATAAAATTTAATATTAGAGAATGTAGGGGCGATT
>DCHW01000001.1 GCA_002314935.1 Clostridiales bacterium UBA1742
TGACATATCTATTTTAAACCTATATCACTCTTATATTTTATGAAATTATGCACAAAATATTCGTAGGGAAATAGGGCTTTTCAGCCTTATTTCTAGTTTTGATAGTATGTATTTTTATCCTAAATTTTTAAAATTTTTTTTGTGTTTTCGTAAGCATTATGTGCAATTTCTTCTTCAGATTTTTGTTTTACATTTGCAATTTTTTGCACAATAAATTTTAAGTTTCCGAGAATTATTTCTAGTTCCTCTTAACGGTTCAGGACTTAAATACGGAGAATCAGTTTCTATAAGAAATCTATTTAATGGAACTTCATTTATTATTTCATCTGCATTTTTTGAATTTTTAAAAGTAATAGGTCCAGCAAAAGATATATAAAATCCCAATTTTAATGCTTCACGTACTAAATCTAGGTTTAATGGGCAGCAATGAAAAACTCCTTTTTCCTTGCATTTTATTTTGTTTTTTAACACATCCAAAGTATCATAAATAGCCTCTCTTGTGTGTATTACTATTGGCTTGCTTAGTTCATTTGCAATATTTATTTGATCTATAAAAGCCTTTTGTTGTAATTCTTTATTTTCTTTATTCCAATAATAATCTAATCCAATTTCACCTATTGCAACTACCTTTTCTTTTTTAGCCAAATTATATATTTTTTCAAGTGTTTTATTATTATAGCTATCTAAATCATTAGGAGATACTCCAACAGTTGCATATATAAAATTATATTTTTGAGCTAATTCTATTGAACTTTTTGATGATTCTAAGCTATAACCTGCATTTACAATATTTGTTACTCCATTTTTATACAATTTTTCTATTATATCAAATCTATCTTCTTCAAATTTTTCATCATTATAATGTGCATGTGAATCAAAATAATTAATCATTTACAATCACCACTACATTTGCAACAGCATATTCTTTGCAATGTGATATGCTTATGTCTATGCTTTCTATATTTTTTAAATTTGTATTTAAAAAGTTAATCTTTGGATTACCATTTTCATCATTTAATACCTCTGCATTGTGCCATGATATTTCAAATTTATCATCTAGCAACGATGAAACAGCCTTATATATAGCTTCTTTTGCAGCAAACCTACCTGCATAATGATAATATTTAGCATTTCTTTTACTTTCACAATATTCAATTTCTTTTGGTGTATAAATAATATTTAAAAAAGTATCTCCCGTTCTTTCTATTGATTGTCTAATTCTTGAAATTTCTATAATATCCGTTCCACAAAGTATTCTCACTATTATCCTCCTTTAAAGTAAAAGGATGTTAGAAAAATTCCAACATCCTTTTTTATTAATCTTCGTAATATAATCCACTATCATTTAGATGCCATTTTCCAATAAAATCTATGTATATATTTTCATCTAAGTTAACACTTGGAATTAAACTTTCTGTACCATTTTTATTTATGCTTCCCCATACGCCATCTTTTTTAACTGCTGCAAATCCACATGAATTTTGTTCTTTAGCATCATCATATATATAATCTATTATAACATTTCCAGATTTATCTATAAATCCATATTTACCATCTTTTTTACTTAAAAATATTGTATTTGCAGTTAGCATATTGGCTGATGTTTTTTCTTCAAATTTAAAGTTATAATACTTATATTCTCCTTGTGTATATACTTTAATATATCCATCCTTTAAATTTACATCTGAAATAATACCTGTTATTTTTTGTGCTAAATTGGTATCAAAAATTGCTGTTTCAGTATCTGATTTATCTGCTCTTATAAATCCACCCTTTTCAACATAGGTCATATTTGTATATGCAAATTCAATTACTTGTTCATTGTTTGTATTTATAATTCCATATGTACCATCTTTTTTTGCAATAAAGTATATAGAAAAAGCATATTTTAATTCTTCATAACTAGGGTCAATTTTAATTTCACCTGAAGTAGCTAAAACTCCATATTTACCATTTTTTACAACTATAATGCTATCTGAAAAAGCTTCTGTTATATTATCATATCCTTCTACAACAACTTCTCCATCCAAATCCACAGCTTTCCAGTCTCCAGCTTCTTTTACAGCAAAAATCGTTTGACTTTTTAAATATTTAATATCTTCATACTTAGGTTCTATTATCAATTTTCCACTTGTGCTAATTAATCCATAATTATTATTTTCATCTACTACTATATATTGATTTGAGTAATTTTCTGTTAAGGCTAGGATTTTATTGTATTTTGTAGCTATTATTTCTTGACCTTGTTCATTTACCAATCCAACTTTTTGATCTTTATTTACAATAAAATTATTTTTTACTCCCTTTAAAGCAGTAATTTCATCATATTCACAAGGTAAAATTTCTTTTCCATTAAAATCTATTATTCCATATTTTCCATTTTTGCTTACTCTTAAAACATTATCTTCATACCAAATATTTTTATTCAAATCAAAATTATCTATTGCCTCTACTTTATCATAACCTGTTAGAATTTCTTGATTTTCATTATTTAATACTTTTGTTTTATATTCTCCTGTTGTATCATTTATATCATATATACAAATAAATATTGGTTTAGAATTATTCGGTATTACTACTAATTCTTCAAACGTTGGCTCTATTACTATGTCCCCATTATTATTTATTACTCCATATTTTCCATTAGAATATACACTATAATAGCTTACTACAGTATTTATTTCTTTTTTGTTATCATCTTTTAATAACTTCACAATAGATACTATTACTAATATTATAACTAATATTGCTACAATTACACTTGCAACTTTTTTTAAATTTAGTTTTGGTTCTCCATCATATCTTCTTCCTTTACTCATTATAAATTCAATCCTTCCTATTTATATCGTTATTAATATACCATAATTTAATTGTTTTTCCAATAGTTTTCATATAGTTTTTTTGCTGTTTCAGGACTATCTATTCCTTCTCTGTTTTTTACTGGTGCAAAATCATTTTCTCTTTTTCCTCTTAAAATAGATATTTCATCAAACAAGCTAAATGAATCAAAAATAAATTTTTCAAATTTATATGCATTTGGTTTAATTGCTTCTATATATTCTCCATTTTCATTTATAAATCCAGATTTTTTATATGCAATATGATATTGTAAATCTTTTTCACTTGCTTTTTCTAATGCTTCTACACTAAATAAATTACACATTATATGAGACTCTCCAAAAACCAACTCTCCATTATCATCTTCTATTTTAGCAATCTCTGGTGGTAATTCTGTATATTCTATAACTTTAATTTTTCCATTTTTTTTGCAAAAAACTCCTACTCTTTCTAAAGGATCATTTTTTAAAATTGTTCTTGTTCCTATTTGTGTATTATTGCTTATAGTAACTCCTAATAACAATTCATCTACATTTTTTAATAACACATTATCAACAGATCCAATAAAAATCCATTCTATGCCTTTTTCTTTCATGTCATCTAATATTCCGGATTTTTTCATAGAATCAAAAATTCCACCATTTCCATTTGCCGCTTCTTTTATTAATCCATCTTTACTTATTAAAAATTTTCCTTCATCATTAAGTAACGGTAATTCTCCTTGTATAAAAATATATACATTTTCTTTTAGATATCCAAAATAATTTTTCTCTTCTAAAAATGCTATTGTAGATTTGTTATTTTCTTTACTTGTCATTATGTACCAAGGAATTATAACTCCATATTTTTTGTTTGCTCTTTCTAAGTTTTCAACAATAATTTCAAATAAATATTTTCCATCTTTTCCAATATTCATTTTATATGTTCCCTTTGGATTATTATGTCCGCAATCTTGTGCCTTGACCACCAGCCATTGTAACTACTGCATATTTTCTTTTCTTTATTGCATTTTCTCCATAAGATATATATTCTTTTTTCTTTTCCTCTGAAATTTTTTCTGGATTTATAGCACTAATAGGAAGTATTTCTTCTAAATCAGTATATATTTCTTCTTGTGTTTTTTTATATAAACTGTTCATTTTCTCAAAATCTATATTCAATACTTGTTGTGCTATTTTTTCTTTTTTATTATCATCTATCTTTTTCATATATTCTACAACATGATTTTGTTTGTTTTTTATCAATATTTCTTCAGCCTTTTTTATATTGTTTGTCATAATATATCCTCTTTTCGTACAAATTCATATATATTTTTACATAATATATCATTATTTTTGATTTTTGTCTAGTTACATATTTTTAGTTATATATTATTAAAATAATAATATATATGTAACAGAGGTATGTACAAAATGTATAAAATTTATAAATTTAAAAATATTATATTCCCATTAATTATATTTATTTTTACTTTGTTACTATTAATTTTTTCTAATAATAATATTGAAGCAGCAAGAAAGCGGAATTTCTTTATGGCGGTAACAACATTGTTCCATCTCTTTTGCCTTTTTTTATAGCAACAGAATTATTATCTTCAACAGGAATAATAGAGATCATTGGAAAAAAACTAAATAAACTTATGAAACCTATTTTTAATGTTCCAGGTGAAGGTGCTTTTCCTTTTATTATGGGAATAATTACAGGATATCCCGTTGGTGCAAAAATTGTTTCTAATTTAAAATCCAATGGAATTTTATCTGATATAGAAAGTGAAAGACTAATTGCTTTTACAAACAATTCAGGCCCACTTTTTATTTTAGGAACTGTTGGTATAAGCCTCTTTCGTGATTCTAGTATAGGAATTTTATTGCTTGTTACACATCTTCTTTCTTCTATTACTGTTGGCATAATATTTAGATGGTGGAAATTTAAAACTCCTCAAGAACAACAAAAAAAGACTTATTTTAAAAAAACAAAAACAAGTCTTTCTATTAATTCTGCCATTATGCAATCAATTAATACTTTACTTTTAATTGGTGGATTTGTAGTTTTATTCTCAGTTATTATTTCAATATTAGTTAATAGTAAAATTATGTATGTGCTTTGTAATATACTAAAGCCTCTTTGCAATCTTTTAAATATTCCAACAAAATATACTTTTTCCGTGTTAAGTGGATTAATTGAAGTAACAAATGGTATATCAAATATTTCTTTAGTAACTACAAAAGCACTTTCAACTAATATTATTATTTGTGCTTTTTTACTTGGATTTGGTGGCATCTCTGTAGTAATGCAGGTTTATGCAATTATTTCTAAAAGTAACATTTCTATTAAGCCATATCTTATTGGTAAACTTCTTCAGGGCATAATTGCTTCATTTTATACATATTTACTATTAAATATATTTCCATTTTTAAGTTTAAATTTATAACTACATTGTTGGCTCACAAGTTAAATTAATTCCCAAATTTTTTATTACATTTAATTCACTCTGTTCCATAATACATGTAGAATGTGCCTCACAGCCTCTTAAATCATCTATTTTGCTTATAGCCTTTTCTATTATAGGATTTGTTGTTGCACATATACTTAAAGCAATTAATACTTCTTGTATATTTAATGAATATGATGTTCTATATGATGTGTTTTGTTTTGTCTTAAATATTGCTTCTAACATTGTTGGAGATAGTAAATATACCTCATCAGGAATATTTGTTATTTCTTTTAATGCATTAATAAACATTGTGCTTGCAGAACTTAGTAATTCTGTCTCTTTTCCTGTTATTATTTTTCCATTTGGTAACTCTATTGCAACAACATTTCTTTTTTCCTTTTTTTCTTTTTCTAATGCATAAGAAACTACTTTTCTATTGTTTATACTAAGTCCTAACTTGTTCATCATTAATTCAATTCTTTCTACTACTTCTTTTGAACATAATCCTTGTTTATATTCACACAAAGCACTATAATATCTTCTTATAATTTCCATTTCAGCTGCTTCTTTAACACTATTATCATCTATTATACATTCTTTTATCATATTTACGCCCATGTCTGTAGGTGATTTATATATTTCTTTTCCTGTAATCTTTTGTAAAATATTTTTCAAAATAGGGAATGTAGATAAATCTCTATTATAATTAACTGCATTTTCCCCATATGCTTCTAAATGGAATGAATCTATCATATTAACATCACCTAAATCTGCTGTAGCAGCTTCATAAGCAATATTTACTGGATGCATTAAATTTAAATTCCATACTGGAAATGTTTCAAATTTTGCATATCCAGCTTTTACTCCTCTTTTATTTTCATGGTACAATTGTGATAAACAAGTGCCTAGTTTACCACTATTTGGGCCTGGGGCAGTAATAACAACTAATTTTTTTGTTGTTTCAATATATGGATTTTTCCCATATCCATTTTCACTTACAATTAATTCAATATCGTTTGGATATCCCTTTGTTGGATTATGAATATATGTTTTTACTTTTCTTTGTTTTAAAAGTTTCTTTAAATGCTCTACGCTTTCTTGTCCTTCATATAAAGTAATAACTACACTATTAATAGAAATTCCTAAATTTTGCAAATTTTCAATTAATCTAATAAGTTCAAGCTCATAACTTATTCCATAGTCTGCTCTTATTTTGCTTTTTTCTATATCGCTTGCACTTATACAAAAAATAACTTCTGATATATCCTTTAATTTTTCCAATAACTTAATTTTAGCATCTGGCATAAATCCTGGTAATACTCTGGATGCATGATAATCATCAAAAATTTTTCCACCAAACTCTAAATATAATTTATCAAACATATTAATTCTTTCTTCAATTTTTTCACTTTGAATTTTTAAATATTTCTCACTATCAAATCCTTGCTTCATTTTTTTCTCCCTTTCTCTTAAAAAACAAAAAAAGATTTAAAAATCTTTCCCTAAAATAGGGGTTTTTTTTAAATCTATTATTTATTATTAATATTTATATATATTAACACTTTTTTTTATAAAATACAATAGTTTTTTTAATTTTTTTAAAATATTGGATTTCTTACTGTGATACAAATTATAGCATCTATAATCATTATTAAAGCTATACTTCCATATATAATATTTTTATTTTTTTCTGACATTTTTAAATTTATATCTATAGCCTTTGGCTCTATAAAGTATATTAGTGGAATAGAACCAATAGCAAAGCTTACAACAGATCTTAAACATACTTGACCACCTATATTCATAAATAATCCTGTATAATCCCACCATCTTCTATGCCAAACAGATACCATAAAAATTCCAACTATATATTCTAAAATTCCTGTTACTAACATACACATTACAAAAAATAAAACTGGTTTTCCTTTAAATCTTTTTAGTAAAACAACAATTAATATTGCACCAATTCCATAAATAGGAACATATGGTCCATAAAAAAATCCACTATTAGTTAATCTGTTCTCTGTTATTTTATAAAAAATCCCTTCATATACCCAACCTATAAAACTTGCTATTATAAAAATCAAAAAATAGTTATATAACAATTCTTTTATATCTTTTTTATTTTTTATTTCAGTTTTTTCCATTAATTTACCTTTTACCTTTTTCGACATTTTTCTACGTTATTATAAAATAAATTATATTATTTATCAATATTATTTATTTATTTTTGTAGTAAATTTATGATAATATCACCTTAGAACTTCCTAAGCAAATATTTCACCTTGTAGGGGCGATTTTAATCGCCCGTCAATGATAAATACATCTAATAAAAATTTG